>CAMKTI010000009.1 GCA_946415665.1 uncultured Clostridia bacterium | reverse complement strand
ATACTTCACTTCTTGTTTATCATTTATTGCTTTGTTAATTTCTTTAATTTTTTATCGTCTTTGTCGATACTATCTAGAAAGTATCTACAAAAACGAAAAAAAATTAAACAAAGCAACAAAGTAATAAATAGGCGTAACATTTGATCCTACACTATTCAATCCACTCTCTACTGTGAGTAACTACCAAATTATCGCTTGTCAAACAAAAAGTAAAATTTTTATGAGCTTGCTTTTATTACTAAAAATAAAAACTCATTATGATCTTAGAGAATGTCGACAAAGACAAAAAAAACTACACAAAGTAATAAAGCAATAAATGGTAAGCAAGAAGCGCAACATTTAATCCGATACCATTTCATCTACTTCTTACTACGAGTAACCATTAAATTATCGTTTATCAAGCGAGAAAAAAATTTTATAGGCTTAATTTTATTACCAAAAATCAAAACTCATTGTCAATGGTAAACCAAAATTTTTTTTATCCAGCATTAAACAAAATTTTTTAAAAGAAAATAATTTTAGAAGAAGGTGCATGATAACAAAAAAATTAGAAAGAAGCAAGAGATATTTAAATAGAGCAAACTAAAAAAGAAGCGCGGAAAGCAGTCGGAGTTTCAAAATAACGTGTAACAAGGTCACGCCATTGCAAAACTTAATTGTTTTTATTAAATTCGATACCACACTGCAATCCGTAGTTATTTTTAGATTAATTACTTTTTACTTGCTGTTTATCACCATGTTGACTTTCAAATTGAATCTTCTTTTGTGCGACCAATACCCTGGTTGAAATTTTTTGCGCCAGTAGCGTGTATCTAAACTCTCACGTGACTAGAATCTATCATAAACCATGCATTTTTTTAAGCTTAGTATTCTTGTTCATAACTTTAAACAAATACTCCCACATTCCATTTTTTGTCCATCTTAAAAATCTTTTATGTATTATATACCACTTTCCATAATCATATGGTAAATCTCTGCATAGAGATTATGTTTTTCAATGTCCAAACAACCGCGTTGATAAAATTCCGACTATCTTTGGCTATACCTCCATGTTGTCCGGGATGACCTGTTAAGCACGATTTTATTAGCTCTCACTCTGCATCGCTTATATCAAATCTGCAATACATTACATTCCCTCCTTAATTTTTACTTAATTTTTATTTTTGCTCCATTTTTTTATTCCCCTCTACCATATCTTATTTTATAGATTATTTTTTTCTTTGTCTTGTTACTCGTTTTTTTTCGTATAAATAATGTTGACACAGCAAACTTGATTCATGTACACAAAAAAGATCGGAGAAACAGGATTTGAACCTGCGACCTCTTGGTCCCGAACCAAGCGCTCTACCAAGCTGAGCCATTCCCCGAAAAAAATTTACTATATGGTATCTCTTTATACTAACATAAATTATTTTAACCTAAAAACAAAATGCAAGCAAAATTTTTGCCCAACAAAAAACACTATAGCGAAAACTTTTGCTTACAACTCGTTATTTGTCTTTTATCAAAAAATCAACACAACAAACCAAATATTATATATGTGTTATTAGCCCAAAAAATATTATTTATCAAAAAAAATATTTTTGAATCCAATTACCAAAATAATATGCAATAAATTTTGGACACAAACAAATACGATTGGTTTTACAAAAAGACTTTTAACGATAGAAGTAAAACCAATCAACGAGTCAAATATCAAACGGCTTATCTGTATTATTTTTTTTTATTTGTTACGTTTTTTTTGTGTCCTTGTTATGTACTTGTAAACCCATACTAATTAATAAAGCCGTATTAATTCCTTCCATAGTTTCATCACCGACTATTCCAATTTTTTCTTTTAGTCTTCTTTTGTCTATTGTCCGAACTTGTTCCAATAAAATAATAGAATCTTTGATTAATCCAACACAATTTTGTGGATTGACAGAAATATGAGTTGGAAGTTTTGTTTTGTGCGTATTAGAAGTAACAGGCGCACAAATTACAGTTGGACTATGCCTATTTCCAACATCATTTTGAATTATTATAACCGGTCTTATTCCGCCTTGTTCAGAACCAACGACCGGACTTAAATCCGCGTAATAAATATCTCCGCGTTTAACCGTTATTCTCATTTTTATCAACTCCAATTCTTTAGTTAAAAGCAACACAAGCAATTTTTGCCGATTTTTTATTATCTTATACACCTGATTTTCAAAACGTGTCAAATAATAGTTTACAAATAAAAACTAAATATAATATCTCGGAACTCTTTTCCCAATCGAAGTTATTATTTCATACGAAATCGTATTATTTATTTTAGCCAAATCATCAGCCGTAACAGTTAAATTTCCACTTTTTCCTATTAAAATTACTTCGTCTCCAATTTTTGCTTCTATATCTTTTAAATCTATCATTAAATAATCCATACATATATTTCCTATTACAGAAGCAAAACTTCCGTCAACAATCACTTTAGCTTTATTAGAATTATTTCTCATATAACCATCGCCATACCCAATCGAAACAATTCCGATTTTAGTTTTTTCATGTGCAACAAATTTGCGATTGTAACTTACACTTTCGCCCGCTTCAATTTCTTTTATTGCCACCAGTTGTGATTTTAATTCCAAAACTGGTGACAAATTTATTTTACTGCTTTTTATTGGTAAAAGTCCATATAACAATAAACCCGCCCTAACCATGTCAAAATCAAATTCTGGATAATTTATAATTCCTGCGCTGTTTGACACATGTTTGATTAAATTTAAATCATTCAGTTCATCGGTCATAAACTTAAATTTTTTGTATTGCTCAAGCGTAAACGGATCATTTTTTATATCCGATTGCGCAAAATGTGAAAAGATGCCTATGAGTTCTAAATTAGAAAATCTACTTATCAATTTTATTTTTTCTACAGATTCCCGACTTGTATCAAAACCAAGCCGATGCATACCTGTATCAATTTTAATATGTATTTTAGCTTTTAGCCCAAAATTTTGAGCGATATCATTCAATTCTTTTGCTGTCTCAAAATCATAAACTGCCTGCTCAAAACTATTTTTTACAACTAAATTAAGTTTATTTTCCGGCGTAAAACCTAAAATCAAAATTTTTGCATTAAGACTTTTTAAATTTAGAGCCTCCTCCACAGTTGCAACGCCAAAATATTTTACTCCCACTTCTGCTAAAGCTTTGGCTACATAAAAATCACCGTGTCCATAGGCATCTGTTTTTATTATAGCACAAATATTTTTTTTTGCAAACTTTTTTATTTCAAAATAATTTTTTTTTATATTCTCGAGATTTATTTCAGCCCAAACTCTTTCGTTTTTAATTATTTCATTCACAAATTTCAACTCCAAAATATTTATTATTTACAATTCGAAAACCGAATCGCTTAGCTCAAAATTATAATCAAAATCATCAAAATTAACAATAATTCTCTCGCTTTGTTCTTTATCATAAATAATTAATTTTTTTGGCTTGATAGTTTTATTGTCAACAAATAATTTTTCTGAGTATAAAAAAGAATCTCCTGGAATTTCTGCTTCGAGAACTGTAAATGGTTTTTGAGAGATATTTGTAACTTCAACGGATGTTTCGAGTGATTTATTATAATTTTTTATAAAGCTGGTCAAAAAAATTTCACTGCGTTCAAATTTATCTTTTTGTGTAATAAAAACTCGACCATCTAATTTTGAATTGAATTGGCAAATTTTTTCTCCGTCAAATAAAGTTATGTTTCCGGCAGAATTTTCTGGCGCTGTAATTTTTAATTTATATTTATTTGATTTGCAGTATTGAATTATTTTGTATTCACACGTATTTTTATTTGAAATATATTTGATCGTCGTGTGTGATTTATAACTTTTCAAATTGGTAAGCATATTATTTATCTTTTGATATGTAGATTGGTTATCAGAAATATTATTTTTCATACAGCCGACAGTAAAAACAAAAAATATAATTACAAGCAAAAAAAATTTTTTCATGGGCAAACCAATCCTTATTTAAAATCCTGTTTTATTTATATTTTTTATAAGTCGATTTTATGAAAAGATTTGGCGCACAAAACAAAAATATAAAATAATATTTCATAATAAAAACAAAAAACCGACATAATTTTTTATGCCGACTTTTTTTATTTCAAAAATTTTTTTCATCCAAGATTAATTATTTTCACAAGTTTGATTTGCTACTGTGCAAGAAGTTTTACACGCTGATTGACAAGATGTTTGACATTCTCCACATCTTTTTTTATTTTTTATCATTTTGCAGCTACTTATAGTTTTGATATGTTTCTTTTTCATATTAAAAATTACCCCCATAAAATTTTTTTAATTTGCTTTTATTCCGCAGCGCTATTTTCATAAGTGTCCTCGCCAAAATCTAAAATATGATTTTTATCTACAGGAATTCTTATTCCTTTATTTAAACCAAACTCAACTAAAACAGTTTTTTCGTTTACTTCAATTATCTTTCCGTGAAATCCAGCGCTTGTAATAATATTATCTCCTGCTTTTAATTTACTTTGACGGTCAAATAATTCTTTTTGGCGTTTTTTTTGTGGACGAATCAAAATCCAATAGGCAACAAAAAAAATTGCAGCATAACAAAACAGCGTATATAAAAGTTCTGAACCAGGATTTTTTCCCATTGCATTTCCAACTATTGGAGCACTTTTTCCGATAGTTTTTTTTGCTCCATGAATTATTGGGTCAACGTCCAGTAATAAAAAATTTATTTTGTCCAACTAATTTATTTCAACTCCTTATCTTTTTTCGAGATTAATCATATAACAATCGTTTAATTGCGTCAATTTTGTTTTTAGCGAAAAAAAAAGACTGAACAAACTCAGTCTTTTTTTACTCGAAAATTATTTTTTTAAAACAAAACTATGTGGCAAAAAATCTTTTACTTTCAAAACTTTTATTTCGCCGGAATCATTTGAAAGAATTATATCCGCATCCAACATAAATTCCGACATAACTTGCAAACACATTCCGCATGGCATTGTAAATTCTCCGCCGCTCGAAACAATAGCAATCTTTTCAAAATTTTTATATCCTTCCGATACAGCTTTAAAAATTGCTGTTCGTTCAGCACAATTTGTTGCTCCATAAGATCCATTTTCTATATTACAACCCGTAAAAATTTTTCCGTCTTTTGTTAACAAAGCAGCTCCAACTTTAAAATTAGAATATGGCGCATAAGCAAGTTCTTTTGCTTCGTGAGCTTTTTTTATTAAATCTTCGTTATTCATTTTTCCTCCTATACATAATTTTTTTTGTCGAATAAAAATTCGAGCGACAAAATTATAGCAAAAAATATATTTCTGATTTTATTTTTATATTTTTTTTAGATATGACTTTTGATGATCAAGTAAATATTTGAATATATATATTTAATCCATAAAAATATTTGCATTATCTTTTGACAAACTGACAAACAAGGAAATTTATTGCAAAGTAACATTGATAGAAATTCGAGATTTTTAATTCAAGTTTTTTTAAATTATAGGGATGTTTTTTGTGTTCCTTAATCTTTCCGAAAAAAAGATTGTTATAACGTACAACTTTTTTCATTCTAATTTCTAAATCTATTTTGTGATAGATAGCAATAGTTTAAAAAAGACTTATGCATAAAAATTACGATTTTAATTTATTCGACTGATTTTTTTAACCTGAAAAATTATAACGCACATATTTTTGTAACACAAAACAAAACAAATTATCTTAGGGAGGTAGGTCAAAAAAAAAAAAAAAAATAATGGAAACCCTTGACAAAAGTAAAAGAATATGATAATCTAAAATCAGATATTGTTTTCAAAATAATATTTTGCCCGATCGGATTTTTTTAATTTTTTATGTGTCGGTAAAAAAATCGATTGGTTTTTGGTTTATTTTTTGTTTAAAAAGGAGATGTTTTATTTGATGGAAGAAGAAAGCGAAGAAAACAAAAAAAACTTAGAAACAAACAGCAACAACAAAAAATCAAAAGAACTAACCGACGAGCAAAAAAAAGAGCTAACGATAAAAACATTCAAGAACCACCAAATACCAAATTTGATTTTGTTCGGCTCGGCAATTTTATTTGGTGTGTCTTTGATTATTTTTTCGGGATTCGCGTGGTCTTTGCCGTTGCTTTTAGGACTTGGATTTTCAATTCCGTCGGGTTTGGCTTTAGTAAATTCGATTCTGAGTATGAAACCGAAGGGCATTATGGCTTTTATCCCTAAAATTTTAAGAAATTGCGCATGGATACTTGGCGGCGTGGCATTAATTACATCAGGTGCAATTTTTTGTTCAGGACTTGTTGCTGCGAGTTTAATTACTCTCGGAGCTTCAGGAGTTGTCACGGGGATATTAAAAGCAATTATCGGCTCACAATCAGATTTTTTAAATACTCATCGAGAAATTGCTAAACCTGATTTGGCGAATAAAGACATTGAAGAAGGAGGAGTAAATGAACTCGAATGGGTTGATTGGGAATGCTGGTTATACAAAGCATTTAATATTTTGGCTTTTATCGTAACAGGAATATTAGGAGTTTGGTTGGCTGTTGCTCCTATTTCGTTGCCGTTTTTACCGTTGGTCGGAATAGGAATTGCTGCTTTATCAGTTTTTGGCGTAGTAAAATCAGTTTTACATCTGTTTCTCGATAGTAAAGCTTCACATGTAAAATGTTACAAGGCTGCAAAATATTTTAAAGGTGGAATATTTATTCTTGGCGGTGCGGCATTAATTGCATTGACATTTTTGCCGATTTCCACAGCTTTGGCCGGTCTTATCGAGGTACCCGCAATTTTGTTAAAAATTTTTTGTTTTGCGTTTGGTGCTTTTATGTCTTTAAAAGGCGGAGTTTCAATGACAAAAAATTATTCAATTGTAAAATGTATTTTGGCTTCAAGGGAATGTAATTATATATGTAAGAATAGTGATGATAACTGGCGACGAGATTGTGCCGGCTGGATGACACCAAAAATTGACGGCGATATTACTTATGAAACTGCGAATCAGTGTTTTGGAGAAATAAAATAAAACTATCGATAAGAAGAAATATACAAAAAAAACAGTCTCAAATTTAAGATCGTTTTTTAACGGTTAATTTTATTTCACCTCGAAAAATTTTTTTACAGAAAAATAAGATAGGCAAGGAATTACTTTGTTACGACAAATTTTTTCTGTCGTCGTTTACTTTGTTTTATGAGAGGAGCGTTTGCATAAAAAGCAAAACAAAAATAAAAGCAAGGGATGTGATGTAAATAAAAATAGAATCGAGCTTATCATAACGAGTAAAAACTTTTCTAAAGCGTTTAAATCTCAGGAAATAACGCTCGATATTGTTGCATAGTTTACAAAGGTGTTTATTGTGGATCCAAGGTAACTTACGATTTTTTTTAGGTGGAACAACTATTTTAAACCCGTGAATCTTGGCCAAAGCCAAAGTTTTATCATCTTCATAAGCTCTGTTCATCAGGAGATAATTATTATTTTTGGAATACATAGATTCAAGCAACTTTATCTCTTCGGGAGTATCGTGAGAATTGCCAGGAGGCAACCGAAAAACAACTGGATATAAAGATGTACAACATAGATGCAATTTCGTCGTTAACTCTCTTTTGAACGTTTAATACTTTGTTCATGATTATTTTTATCCTTGTTTGCATCTAGACTCACCTTTATGCGGGTACTATCAATAAAGAGAAGAAGTTTAAAGGATAATATTTTTGATTTTTATTTGATTGTACATTGTTGTTCAATATGAAAATTTGTGTTAATATACAACTATAGAGTTTTTAAAAATAATTTGTTTGTTAAAGTTTGGAGGATAAATATGGAAAATATGCCAAATAATAAAAAACTAATCTATTTGTTTTTTGATAAAGCAATTAGAATTGCGGGGAAAGGTGAAACAAAAATTTTTCCCGGAGGGCAATATATTGCCACTGAGGACGAATACAATGAGTTCGATTTAAAAAAATATAAAAAAATCACCTTAAGTTTCGTATCTCATGTAGAAATTGTTACTGACAATGGAAATAAGCAAATTTTTGATCAAAACGTAGAGTATTCTATGCCTAAATACAAATTTGACAAATTGGAATTTTCAAGAGCACAATGGGGAGAATTAACTTGTGATTGTGTATTGAAAAATGTTGTTGAATTGCCTTTTAATGCATTTAATTGTTTGGATAAGACAGCATTGGATCGTATAGGCAAAATATTTTTTGATGATCTCTATAAGGAAACAATGAAATTGTGGGCATATCCAGAGCTTAAATATTCCACAATCAAAGAGCAAGTAATTAAAGAGACAAAAAAATATGAAGAAGATACTTATACATGTATCGTAAATCAAAGATCTGAGCTAATTGTTTTTTTTAATATTTGTTTCTTGTATGAAAAACTTATTATCGACAAATCACAAAATGTGTTTAAAATAGGTTTCAAAAAATATGTCAGTGATATTAAGGATCTCGATTTGTTATATTTATACGAACATTGTTTTTATAAGTTTTTTTGTAACATACAAGATGATAGTGGGGAAATAGTAGAATTAAAAAAGAAACCAAACGAAATTTTATTGGATTTTATCGGATTCTTTTTTGGGGATAACCTTCAAAGTTCTAATTTGGCTTTGATTTGTCTGTGTATTGATGAGATTGATTCGGATTATTTAACGAGCAAATTTTTTTCAGGTGAACAAAATGTAATCCAAAAAATTTATGATGCATTGTTTGAAGATGGAAATTCGACATGCTTAGCGAGACAGGATTTTTCAGTTCAGGTTAAATATAAAAAGAGCTACATGCCGTTATGCTTTGAATTTTTTTGTGTGTTAATTTCGAAATTAAAATATAAAACTGAGTACAAAGATAAATTTTTAGAACTCATTTCTTTTGGCGGTTATAAAAATTATGATGGCGAGTATGAAATTCCGGATTGGGAAAACAAACTCGAATTCCTCAGATTTGTTGACCCAAATTTTATACGCGATAACTTAGATAATAATTTGGTACAAAAATATTTAAAAACAGCTCTTGTAACAGATGAAAAAAGACATGAGGATTGTCTAAAAAAAATTGCTAACTATGACGAGCATTTTCATGGCAATTTAAAATCAGAAAAAGACTATTTGTTGAAACTTGTTGAACTTGGATGTATTGGGTATATAGATACAGAATTTATTTTTAAGAATATCGGTAACACAGTTATTCAATGTGGATTATCGAAGATGGAAAATGCTAATAAACAAGCTGATTTGTTTAATTATTTTTATGGGCTTTATAACGATGAAAACGAACCTGAAGAGATCGAAGCTATTGATAAAAACATCGATATACTTATGAATAATTGCAAAAATATTATTTGTAATTTGGATGCGGAATTGATTGTTAATGATTTAAATAAATCTTATATCCGTAATAATATTTACCTGATCGACTCTAAATATGACCAGCAGAAAATATGTAATAACCTTTATAATCGATATCAAAACACCACCGTTGAACAAAATGAACAAAAACGAACGATAATAGAAAATATTATTTTTCTAATCCAAACTGAGAATTGGAAAAGGTGTATCAATTATTTTGATAATGATTTTATTGTTGAGATTTTGTTTGGTGAATATGGTGATACTGTTACAAAGTATTTCAAATACATTGAAAAAGAAAAAGCGAAAGAATTGTGTTCCAAATTATGTGAGAAATATGAAAACAGTACGGAGGAACAAAAAGGAAAGTGCGAAAGATATATTATTGAATTAATAAAAACTGTTAAGCACAATAGTATTGACTATCATAATGTGGCAAGTTATTTAAGTGGAAAATTTGTTTTAGATCACCTTGAAGCCGATATAATCAAAAAGGAAAAACCGCATTTAATTTCGGAAACATGTCAATATCTTTGTAGCAAATATTCCGAAAACCAAGAGGAAGGCAAGAAATATTATAAAGATGTTATTATAAATTTACTCAATGAGAATTGTTTAGATGCTAGAGATTTAAGTGTAGAATTTATTGTGGAATGTGCGTTTGAGAGTAAGTGGTTAAAAAAAATTGATGCAAGTTCTACCAGTGATGAAGAATCAAAAATAAGAGAGTTGGCTGAATATCTTTATGACAAATATCAAAGTAGTAAAAATGAAATGGACAAAAGTGATTGCGCAAACAAAATCTTTAAACTAATCGGAGTTGACCACAAAGCAGTCTGTTATTTAAGCGTGGAATTTATTGCAGAGAATTTTGATACAAATATTATTAAAAATAATTTGAAGGAAATCAAGGATTCAGGAAAACAAAAAGAGCTGTATGACTATTTTTATGATAAATATAACAAAGCTAAAAACGATAAAAATGACGATTTTAAAAATATTAATAAGAACCGCATTATAAAACTAATTAATGAACGTAAAGAAATTATTGTCAATGCCGATATCGATATAGAATTTATTTGTGAGAATTGGGGCGATGTCTTTGGTAAGCTGAACGCTTTAAATGGTCGAGAGAAAGAAAATGTCATAGATAAAGTAAAACTATATTTAAAAGATATGTATTTATTTAGTGAAAATAACGAACCTGATTTTGAAAAACAAGAAAAAAACAAAGACGAAGTTTTTAAATGGATACAGCGCGTGAAATCGCTTATAAACTTCGTACATCCAAAGTTTATTGCCGAGAATTTGCAACAAGAACAAATTTTACAATCTTTAAAGTATACTACTAACGAGAAGCTAAATTCGTTATACGATTTTATTTGTGAAAGTGAAAACTATGATGATGAAACAAAGAAAGGCAAAGTTTTGGTACTGATTAAAGAATGCACATCAAGCAATCGCTTTACATCAAAACGATTTTTATATGACAACTTTGGTGAGAATATTGTTCAAGGATATATGTTGAACAAAATTAAATATAGTCAAAGTAGGCTTGAACTGTGGAAAATGCTTTATAAATGTTATTTAAGTGATAAGGATAAAGAAAAAGGAAAACAAAAACTCTTAAGATTTATTGAAACATGTGACAAAAAACTTAAATATTGGGATGGGTATGATGAAATCGACATACCGTTTGTTTGTGATTGTTTAAGAGAAAACATTATCCAAAAAGAACTGCTAGATAGACTAATATTCCGTACTAATCATAATTATAGTGATGCAAAAGAAAAGATGGAAAAAATGTTTAAATATATTTGTGAAGCGCAAGAGAAATATGAACTAGAAAAAGTTGGCAAAGACAGAACAGCAGATATTTTAAAATTAATTGATATTTTTAGCGATGGGATTCAGTATGTGAGCGCAGAATTTATATATAACAATTTTAATACAGATAAAGTTAAAGAGAATTTATGTAATATAACAGCATCTCAAGGAAAACAATTGGTTGATTGTATAAAGAAAAAATTGAATGAAGAGGATATTGAACGAGACTTTTTAACATTAATTAACAAAAGCAATATTTTTGAAAATTATATAGATATGAAATGGATTTATGAGCATTTAGATAATAAAATAATTCGAGACAGGTTGTGTTTTATTCAAAAAAAGAAATACATACAGGAATTATATGATTGTATTGTCACATCAGAAAAAACCACTGAACAAAAGACAGAAGATATCTTAGTGATAGCAGATTCCTATGAAAGTAAAAAAGAATTGCTAGATTTTTTTTGTGTCGTGGATGCAAAGTTTAATTTGGATAACTTAGATAATAATAGAATAAAGAAAAAAGTTGAATTATGTTTAAGTAGCGATTATGATTTTGGTTGTAGCTCTGATTCAGACTTAGCCAGAAAATTTGTTTTGAGGAAATTAATTTGTACTATTGAATTAGTTCAAGATAAATCCGAGCAAGATAAGCTTTATTTACAACTTTTAAAGAGCCTTAATTTTTCAACCAATGTTTTTAGGTATACAAGCGCAAAATTTTTAGAGGATCGTGTAGATAGTGAAAACGAAGATATAAAAAAATATATAGCCGAAAATATTTCTGTTCGACATTATCAATATGAGTATGGAAAAAACGCAGAAACAATTAAAAAAAGCGAGGATATAAAAGAAAATGATCAATTTGTTATGCTCCTGTTTAATGATATATCTGAAAATAATAAAGATGATAATAAATTCCTAGAAGAAGCTTTAAAATATATAAAAGCCTATGAAATTCATGATTTGTCATCGTTAGCTGAGATTTGTGGAGATATGTCAACATATCTTAAAATATGGGATGTGTTTACTAAATTTATAGATAAATGTAAAACTTATGATTCAAATTTTTTTGGTAAATTATTGGAGAAGACTGACCCGGATGAAAATCTGGCTTTAAAATTAATCGATAGTAAATATTTTTTAGGTGAAAATGCAAGCGATAAGGAAAGTTGTCTGAATTTTTTTGGCCGCGTTTTAAAATCTGTAGATAAATATGATGATGATTATTATAAAAATTTTGTTTGTAAGTTGATTGAGATAGATAGTAAATTTGTCACAGAGAATATCAACAAAAAATTTTTAGCTGCTAATTGTGAAAGAGTTGAATTAAAAAAATTAATTAATCCCAAAGAAGAAAATTATGCACTTACTGAAGGTGGTGCAGCAGAAATGTTCAAATATTTAGATCCTGAACAGGAACGTGACAAAAAAATTATTTTAGAACAGATTAATCTCGACGCAATCTTTTGTAGATGGGTAAGTGATGAGTTTTTGATTGAGAATTGGAATAATGAAAATATACAACGCGAAATAACTAGACGTATTACAAAACCTGTAAGTATTAAAGGTGAGAATGGCTTATTTAATTTTTTAGATGTTATAGAAAAACGAACCGATTTAGATACGGAAGGGAAAAAGCAAGCTAGTTTAAAATTGCTTTCTTTTGATAAATCCGGCTATAAATTGATAGACGATAAAAGAAATTTGGATTTTGTCATTGATAATATCGATTGTAAAGAAATACAAGCGCAATTAAAAAAATATTTACAAGGTTATGGTGGTGATACAGACTATAAAAGAGACATTTTGCCGAAGATACAAACAAAAACAGAGAAAGATGGTTGGGATGAAAAACGAAGAGAACATGCTATTTTGATATTAATTTCATGTGATTATTGTGCTGCTGCAAACTTTATTGATATAAAATTTTTAATGAGTCACGATGAAGGAAGAGCTGCTATAAAAGATCAAGTTTTTCGTAGTGAATACTATGAGTCGGAAGGTAATATTTTTAATCGCGTTCTAAAATATTTAAAAAGGAAAACGGAAAAAGATGGATGGAGTGATAAGCAAAAAAAAAATTTTATTTCGGATTTGATTTTAAATGGGAAAGGGAGACACTATACAGGTGAATCAATCGCTTTTAATTTGAAAAATCCGATTGTACTGGATTCTATGAAAGATCATCTTAATCCGGATGATGAAATTTTTAAGAGCTTAATTGATTATTTGAATAAGGGTTATAACTCGCTACGATATGATGATTATTATAAAGTTAAAAGAAAATACTTTGAAGACAGAATTTTTTACCTAATTTCTCTTAAACCTGAGTTTGTAATAGATTATGTACATCCAAATTTTTTGTTTAATAACAGACAAAAAGATTTAGTTAAATCCGGTTTGAAAAAACATAAGTATAACAGAGACGATTATTTTGATTTTATTTTTAGTTTGATTTCATGTAATCCAAATTTAATTAAAAAGCCCTTCTACGTGAAATCTATAATTGATGGAATGCAGTATGGATATGGTTCGGTAATTAAGACATACTTACGTAATTATTTTGGTAGTGCTGATAATTTTGGTTACTTGCTTTTTGTTGAGTTAGAAAATCAATTGTATTCTAGTTGGGATAAAAATTTTGCAAAAAACAAATTGTTGGAATTAATTTCGTTAAATCCAAAGCGTGTAATCGAATGGATGATAAGTGATAAAGATAATCATTACGATGAAAACGCAAAATTTTTAGTTGATTGTTTAGATGATAGAGATGTGGATGATAAAAGTAAATCAGACATACTAAATGGTCTTGTCATGTTATGTACAGAAAACGAAAATGATAATGGAATCCGGAGAATATTTGACAAATTAACAAACAAAATTTTAAATTTCATTTTATGGAATCTCGATTATTCCCTTGCTAGCTTAAAAAATATTTTGTGCGACAAAAAAAATTCAGCTTTTCTGCAAAAATATTTGGTATATATAAATCAATTAGAGGATAGTGAAGACAAAAATAAGATCTTAAAACTTCTTAAAGAATGGAATATTAATTTAGGGATACAAACTATAAGCGTGGATAAAAATAATCTTATAGAAAAAGAAATTCAAGAATCAACGGAAAACATTAATTCTGCACAAAATCTTAATCCGGAAATCGATTCGAGCAAAAATAAAAATAACAAAGAAGAAAAAACAGAAGGTAAAAAAGGTTTTATTGTAGATAAAGACAATGTCCTTTACTTTTTAAAGTCAGAAAATAATACGGGAAATGAAAATACAGGAGGCCCGACCAATAATGATTTTGTAAAACAATCAACCAAGTACGGTGAAAATATTATAAATCTCAATAAAAATCCGGGCAAACCAAATTTATTCAAAGCAAAAATTTTACACAATCCATTAGCGTTTGCTATTGGTTTTATAATTTTGTCAATTTTGTTTGACGTAATTGGTTTTGTTGCAAAAATTACGCTTTTGTATGTTATAGGCGCAGTTGTTTTGTTTGTTGGCATTGTGTTTTTATTGGCTTGGTCGATAAAAAAATATAGAAAAAAAAGTAATGACATCAGAAAAATTAATGTGTTGCAAAATGATTATCCAGAAGAAACCCAAACAAAAGAAAATATAAGATCAGAGTATCGATCAAATGAATCTGAGATTAATACAAAGTCTCCAACACAAATTCCTCAAAACAATGTTAAAGAATAAATTTAATATCCCATAAAAAAAACGAAGCATAATTTTACGCTTCGCTTTTTTTTTTTACTTTTATCAAACAAAATTAATTTTGCTTAACTTTTTCAACCAATTCACTAAAAGCCTTTGGATCATTTACAGCCAAATCAGCCAACATTTTTCGATTTATATTCATATTTAATTTTTTCATGCCGTACATAAATTTACTATACGAAATATTATTTTCTCTCGCAGCGGCATTAATTCTCACGATCCAGATTTTACGAAAATCCCTTTTAGTTTGTTTTCGTCCTGCAAAAGCATGAGCCATTGCTCTCATTACAGATTGTTTTGCAACTCTATATTTTTTTGATCTCGCACCAAAAAAACCTTTTGCTGCTTTTAATATTTTTTTATGTCTTTTTTTAGCATTTAAACCGCCTTTTATCCTTGCCATAATAATTCTCCTTTATATTTATATTTTCTTTTTATATTTTATTACGACTTTATTACTTGCAATATAAGCACATTTTCTAGCTTGTCTTTTCTTTTTAGTAGTTTTTCCGCTCAATAAATGCTGAGTACCAGATTGCGATCTTTTAATTTTACCCGTTCCAGTTATTTTAAATCTTTTTTTTAGGGCTTTACTTGTTTTTAACTTCGGCATAAAAAATCCTCCATGATTTTATTTAATTTTATTTTTATTTACAGGCGAAAACACAACGATAATATTTCTATTTTCAAAAATTGGCGGCTTTTCGATTAGACATATATCATCAAGACCATTTTTAAATTTATTTATTAATTCCTCTCCGGTTTCTTTTTGTTTTATTTCACGTCCTCGAAATCTTATAACAAGTTTAACTTTATGTCCGGAATCAATAAATTCCACTAACTTCTTTTTTTTAATTTCCAAATCATGTTCACCTATACTAACCGAAATTCTTATTTCTTTTATATCTACAATTTTTTGTTTTTTCTTAGCTTCTTTTGCTTTTTTTACTTGCTCATATTTATATTTACTATAATCCATTATTTTGCAAACAGGTGGTTTTGCATCCGGAGCAATTTTTACCAAATCCAATTTTTTTTCTTCCGCGAGATCAAGTGCCTCGCGAATCGAAACAATACCTAATTGTGTTCCATCTGAATCTATTAATCTTATTGTTTTGTCACGAATTGCTTCGTTTATAAACAAATTTATTTTTACGCACCTCCAAATAAAATTTTTCTTATAAATCAAAAAAAAATAAAAGCGCACAAAATACCGGCTTTTATTTTTTTAAAAATACCGAGCATCGCAATTAACACACGGTGAAAAGCCGAAACTTTTACTTTTCTACAAAAAGCATTTAAAACCATAACACAAAACAAAAATAAAATCAAAATTTATTTTGTAAACATAAATTTAGCCACACAAAAATTTATTATTTCCTCATCAAATATTTTTTTACACAAAAAAAATAAAAGCTATAAAATCAACTTTTATCTTTTTCCCATTTTTTAGAGAGTATTTACACAAAATAGAAATAAAAGACAATGAAGAAAGAAATTTATAAAATAAACAAAAAAGAATAAAGGAAGAGAAAATAATGAACAAAAAACCGTATTATAGATTTGATATAGACAATAAAGTATGAGAAAAAATAGAGTTGTATTTAGCAAATGAGAGTAACACTGTGGGATAGCAAAAGACAATAGAAAGTTTATCAGTGTAGTTGTATGGATAATAAGAACAGGATCTTCATAGTGAGATTTACCACCTGATTATAGAAAACATAATAGAGAATGGTTAAACAAACTTGATTCTATTTTTATCTCTACCATATACCTCTTTTATTTTCGACTTACGTTTTATGTTAGTACTGCCCTAGTTTTAAAAACTTACGTGAAAAAACAAAATCCAAGCATAAAACAAGAAATAAAGCCGTTTTTTAGAGATTATATGCACGTTTGTTTTTTGCTTTTATCGACAAAAAATTATAAGATTAGAGAAACAAAAGGCGCTTTTGAGAAAACAAAGCGCTTTTTTAATAAAAATTTTTTAGCGGTTTATGTAAGAGCTTTTAAAGAAAAAACGCAACAGCGTTGTTTTGAAAAAGATTAACTATGTAAACCGCTTTTCCTTTTTTAATGGAGGTGGTTTGTAATGGCTAATTTTCATACGCCATATGAGAATGAACGCGAGGGACAAATGGAGTTCTTTGACAATTATGCCATCCAATATAACGACGATGCTGCTATTCTTGCGGATAACACCGACGGCGTTTATAACGGAAATATCTTCGAGTTCAAACTTACCATTAATAACCTGAACAAAACGCTGTTTCAAGTAATTAAATATCTGTCAAAGATGCGTGTTAAAGGCAAATCTATTCCTGCCACGATTTTACTTATCGATCTAAACGCAACAACGGTCTATGTTTATAAGTCTCAGGATTATAAAAACGATATTCATAAAATTTATGCAGGTGCCGCATCTAAGAATAACGAAGGATTTGTCACCGGAAAATATGACTATATGTTGAACTATAGTAATACAGCACAATCGGCGCAGCTGAGAAAAATTTTGAAAGCCAAAAAAATCGACCCTGATGAAATGTATATGCCTATTGACATCGATGAGAACTGTATTGTTGGTTGGGCAGAACGTTATTACCGTGAAAGACCGAAAGCCAGTAAGGGGGATTTTTTGGGAGACGATACAGGCACAGCTATCAAAGTCACCGGAGAAATTAGGAACCCCAGACATTTCAAGGGATTGATTAATCCTTATAAGGGTAAATCCAATGAAAAATTTAAGTACCTGATGGATTGTCTAAATGACCGTCTTTCCAAAAAAGATTTGGGCGCATTTTATACACCTATCCCGTATGCAAAAAAAGCAGCAGAACTTGTACAAATGGCGGTTGATCGTATTCCTGACGGCAACGATTATATAATTTTGGATAGATGCGCCGGAACAGGAAATCTTGAATGCGCGCTTATTGGTTTAAAAGATAAAAACGGCGATGATTTAATTAGCCATTGCGTCGTCAGCACTTATGAATATTATGAGTATAAAGTTTTACAAGAACGTATCGGCAGTGACGTCAGAGAAATTATTCCGCCGACAGAAGCAAATGTTAATTATGAAAATGGTCGGGTAGCAAATGCCGACGCGATGAGCGAAGATTTTATTAATAATCCTATTATTAAGCAATATATCGATAATACAAAGTGTAGCGTTATTTTATTTGAAAATCCGCCGTATAGAGATGGTGTTGCAGATAATACAAATAACGCTGTGTATAAAACGCATAAAGACTTTGTTTTTGAAGCCATGAAAGCTGACCTAACTTTATTGCCTAATTCAAATATATCCACGGCAAGAGATTTAACAAACAGATTTATATGGTCCGGATATAAGTTTTATCTAAGGCAACCAACAGATAGTTATGTTTTGTTTTCTCCAATAAAATACTGGAAATCACTTGGTTTATCCGACAAGGTATATATCAAAGGATATATTTTTAATCGTGAGCATTTCCATGCAACAAAATCTGCGATTAGTTGTATCCTATGGTCTTATGAAAATGATACAGTAAATGAAAATATTTTGTTAGAAGCAATAGATATAGTGAATCTCAATGCTGAAGCAGTTGCAAATATAGTATGCAAAAAATGCCATAAGACTTTCGAAGTTTTTTATGACCGCAGAAGATTTTCGGGTGATGTCGAAGGATCACATTTCGAAGCAGACGGTACAATGGTTTCTGGTAGAAAATGCGATGGAATAGCAATATATAACGATAATATCGTTGCATATCTGAGACCAACTGGTTTTTCTATCGATGCAAAGCATATATCCTTAGTCAAAGGGGCATTATTTAACGTTCGAGGATTCTATGTAAGAAATGATAACTACAAAGAAAAACTGCCGTTGTTTGTAGCAAAAATTTTTGAGCAAAGCACATTTTATAATCGTGACGTTTATTTTACCACAGCAGACGGCGGAGACGCTTACACAAAAGACGAAAATTTTTTAAAGTCATGCTTGATTTATACTTGCTTATCAAACCAAAATAAATGTTTATCATTCGATGGTTCAGACGGAAGAAGATATCAAAACGAACTTTGTTTTGACGATAAAGCTTTGGCTCTAAAAGATTTGAAAAAATACGAAACTAATAAAAAAATTGCTCTTGACAAAGAAGAACAGAAATTGCTTGAACTTTGGAATAAAATTATCTATGAAGCCAAAAAAACAAAAAATTATAATCCGGATTTCAATTATGGTGTTTATCAGATTAAGAAAGAATTAAACACATCGAAAATTGTAGGTGCTGGAAAAAATAAAAAGAAAGTTTATGATTATCCAATTCTTAATGGATATTTGGACACGCTTCGTACCATGCTGAAAATTTATTATAAAAGTCATATCACTGAGAAAATGTTTGAATACGAACTTTTGAAATGAATTGGAGATTGTCTACACAAAATAAAAATAAAAGAGAATAAAAAAAAGAGTTGTTAAAACGAACAAAAAATTGTAAAGGAAAGCAAAAAAGAAGAACAACAAACGCATCATAGATTTGATATAGGCGATAAAACACGGGAAAAAATGAAGCCATATTTAACGAGATAACGATGGCACCAAAAACAATAGAAAATTTATCAATGCTATAAAAATAAAAGCTATAAAACTAGCCTCTATTTTTTCCTTATCTTATAAAATCTATTTATAAAACTATTTTATAATAAACGCATAATTTGCCAAAATATTTCTATGTAAATAAAAATAGTATTACGTTTTTTTGATAACACCATAAAATTTTTATATTTTAGGCATGTAAATTTTTATATATCTGACTTCGTTCTATTACAATCCTTACAGAGCATTTGACAATTACTTTCTGTTGTTTTTCCACCTTGAGCCCACGGCGTTATATGATCAGCTTCCATTTCTTCTATCTCAAAATGTTTTCTACACTTGACACAAGTGCCATTTTGCCTTTCGTACGCTGATCTTTTCATATTGTCGTTAAAAACTCTAATACTTAAATGTTTTTCTTGACCGTCAAACAAATATTCATATACACCACTCTTTTTTGTAACATCATCGTCCATCATTAGATTTTTGACTTTAATTTCAAAATTATTCGGATTATAAACACCATCATGATATTTATTATAGAGAATCCCCCAATCAACACCTTTCATTTCTTTAAAGTAAATCGGAAATATTGCCTTGACCCAAGATATAACTTGCTGATAATAAACCCATAAATTTGCACTATCATTATCCAACTGATGTCTTGACATTACATCTTCAATATTTTTAAGTCCATCCCGATTTGCAATCCACTTTAGAACAGTTTCAAGATAGTCCTGTCTGTTTAAAGTACCTTTTATATAATCCTTTCCAAGATTATAAGCAACGCAATTTGGTTTACTAAAATGTTTTTTTGCGTCGGTTAACCAATAACCGGCGTAAATAGCATTTCTCAATTCTTGATCCTTCAATTTTAAACCGGCAATATTTATGGTCTTAAACCATTCCAATTTTTCTTTATCATTGCCATCACAAATATATATCATGAGTGGATAATCCAAAATTTTATTCTGTTCAATTTTAGTTAGATTAGACATATAGCGATAATCAATAGAATAATCATTATTACAATATTGACAAATGCTAATCGTTCTTTGTTGACCGTCAAGTAACTCATAAGTGTCAGAGTTATGGTTTTTGCTCCAATACATTACATTAAGAGGAAATCCATTTTTGACAGTATTAATAACTGCGTTTTTTTGCTTTTCGTTGTAAATAAATTCTCTTTGAAATGGCGGTCTAATATCTAATTTGCCGTCAAATCCTACAACGCCATCAACACCGCTATCTTTATATCTCTTAAATAAATCTCTAACTTTGATTTCCTTTAACTCTATTTTCATAACACACGCTCCTTATCTTTTTTTTAATCATAGCTACATCTACTTTTATTTTATCGGCCCTCCCTTATTTTCTAATGTGCCAATTATTTTTTTATGTGTCAATGTACTTACAGAGTCTTTTATTTTAAAACCTTTTTTATTAACTCTTTTGTTTAAAACCATTTTTTTAATTTACTTGTTTACTTCTAAAAATTTATGTTATCATACAAATAGCAGTTGTCGGAAAGGACGGTCAGTATCCTGACTTTTCATTTGCTTAAAGAATACCTGCTTGCATAATTCGATTCGCAATAATGGCTAAAAAGAAACGGCACAAAAGTGCCCTTGCAAACCTCTGAAAATGAGGTGAGTAAGTATGAATTTAGCGAATATAGAAATGATTCTTAACATCATTTTATTAGCGTTAAAGATTGCTATCTTGGTTAAATATATTATTGAATCAAAAAAGCATAAAAAAAGCCGTCGCTGATCTAGCAAAGATAAGCGACGTTAATAATATAATTTTAAACTTAAAATTTATTAACAGTTGCAAGTCACCGTCTTTTTAACGGTCTGCTTCAGAGAGGCTAAAGACCTCTCTTATTTTTTATTATACCCATTATTTTATTTTTGTCAATAGCTATTTAAGATTTTATTAAAATTTATGTATAATAACTTTTAGCAGTTGCTGAAAGAGTAATGGTGGTTCGCAAACTTCCTGAATAGGAGGTGGCGAGCATGGAACTGGCGAATATTAAAATGATTCTTGAAATCATTTGGATAACGTTAGAGATTATTGTTTTGGTTAAGAATAACTTCAAACCAAAAAACAATAAAAAAAACCGTCGCTCTTCACGCAAAGATTAGCGACGATTAATTGTTCTATCGAATATTAATTTGTTGCGAATCACCGCTCTTTTTAAGCGGTCTGCTTCAGAGATGGTTAACACCATCTCTTATTTTTTATTATACCCATTATTTTATTTTTGTCAATAGCTATTTAAGATTTTATCAAAATTTATGTACAATAACTTTTAGCAGTTGCTGAAAGAGTATGTGAATCGCAAACTCCGATAAGAAGGAGGTGGCGGTTATGGTGTTTTTAGTGTTAAACGCTATCAAAACAATTATTGATATCGTTTCCGGTGCTATTAATATTGTAAAATCAATTAAAAATGATTTTATGTCATCGGATAAAAACAATAAAAAAACCATCGCTCTTCCGGTAAGAATTAGCGATGGGAATTTATAAAATTCACTAAGTTATATTTTCATTGCGATTCGCCGCTCTTTTTAAGCGGTCTGCTCTAGAGAGGTTTTAAACCTCTCTTGTTTTTTATTATGCCCATTATTTTATTTTTGTCAATGGGCTTATTAAACCTTTTTTTTAAACCTTTTTTATGTACTTAAAAATTTGTAAAACATTTTTAAGCCATTAAAACCTATGTTATAATAATTTTGGCAGTTGCTGAAAGCGGTGGCTTGCAGACTCCTAATAAAAAAGGAGGTGGCAAGTTTGGAGAATATAATAACCACAATAGAAGTAATCTATATGGTTTTAATCATTATTGATTATTTAAGAGTCTTTATTGATTGGTATATAGATTATAGATTAGAACAACGAGAAAAAAACAATAAAAAACGCCGCCGTTCCTGCAAAGACACGCGGCATTAATTAATATCTCAATATTTTAAATCAATGTTGCAAGTCACCGTCTTTTTAACGGTCTGCTTCAGAGAGGCTAAAGACCTCTCTTATTTTTTATTATACCCATTATTTTATTTTTGTCAATAGCTATTTAAGATTTTATTAAAATTTATGTATAATAACTTTTAGCAGTTGCTGAAAGAGCGGCCAGTATTCTGGCTTTTCATTTGCCTAAAGAGTGGCTGCTTACATAATTCGATTTGCAAAATAATGGCTAAAAGAAATAGCACAAAAGTGCTCGCAAACTCCGATGAAAAGGAGGTGGCGATTATGATGAACTTGATAAGTAAATTGAAGATGGTATTCGATACTATAGAGAGTTTCTTTAAAGTTCTAGGTTTTATTATCAAATATGTAAAAAAATATTTTGGTAATAAAAAACGTCGCTCATCTAGCAAGAGGTAGCGACGTTAGACAAATTATCTAAAATATAAAATTCAACGTTGCGACTTGCCGCTCTTTTTAAGCGGTCTGCTCCAGAGAGAGTTCACGCTCTCTCTTACTTTTATTATATCCATTATTTTATTTTTGTCAATAGCTGTTTGATATTTTATTAAAATCAATGGAATGTTTTGATATTCATTGAGACGTGTATTTTATCAGTATTCTTGCATACTTACTCTTACCATTCAACTTCCCTCTAGCACCATCAGAAGTAAACTGTTTATCAAGACCAATAATTTCAAACTGTTTAGGATTATGTTTGTCGAGAAAAGTAATCGGAACACCCATGACGCCATCGTAATCTACAGGAATATCAGACACTTTATCTACATTAATCGCATCATAATTATCATACTTAGGGAATTCTTCTGGATTATATTTTTTATAGAGTAATAAATTCTCATGTCGCTTGTCGTGGTCAAGATTTGTGTACCATCGAACACCTTTGACCCTTATCCATTTTCTTCCGTCGTCATCAGTTCCGCAACCAGATGCATTTAGTGGATAATCGTCAGGAACATAGAATTTTCGATCTCCGGAATGAATTGAAACACCCATCCATATTTTATTATTTTTTAGCAACGGAAAAAATTCCTTATACGTGATCGCATTTAAACTGCCAATTATCAAAAACTTTTTTTCGTATTCTATGAGCTGGGCAACATATTCCCGAAACAAACTAAAAGGCGGATTTGTCACCACAATATCCGCCTGTTTCAAGAGTTCAATACACTCTTCACTTCTAAAATCTCCGTTTTGATTTAAAACTTTTTTATCAGAATGAACACCTTTTTCATCTTTCCACATTTCAAGCATATAAGATTCTTTTGTTTCGTAGAAGCGAGTTGTTACTAACCTTTTTAATTCCAAATGATCAAAATTAAGCTTAAAATACTGCCAAAAATTCGAGTACTCCGGGTCATCACAATTACAAAACACAGTCTGCCCTTTAAAATGCTTTTTATAATATATCAATTCATTTTCTATATCCGATAATTGAGTATAAAACTTGTCGTTCTTTCGTTTCTTCGCCAAAGTCAAACTAATATTTTTCACATAGATTCCCCCTCAGCAAAAAAAATTTTTACTGAGTATACCATGCTTTACAAAATAATGTCAAATCAACATGACTTTTTGGTGACAAAAAATATTTTTTGTGTACTTAAAAAGATTTTCAAAAAAAGGCATGAAGTGCCAATTAATTGGACCCGAAGGATCTTTTAATTGGGGTCTATCGACCCCTGCGATCCCTAAAACTTATGTTATAATAATTTTAGCAGTTGCTGAAAGGACGGGTTCGACTTGCAAACTCCGATAAAAAGGGGGTGGCAAGTTTGAGAATAGAGACGATAACAGAAACAATCTTTATGTTCATTGGCATTGTAATGTTTGTCAAAGAACTTATTGATTGGTATATAGACTACAGAATCGACAAAAAAATGTCGGATAATAATAAAAAAAACCGCTCCAAATCTCGCAAAGATGAGCGGCATTAATTGCATTATTAATTTTTAGCATTTAATTATCGCAAGTCACCGCACTTTTCGCGGTCTGCTCTAGAGAGAGTTCATAGCTCTCTCTTACTTTTATTATATCCATTATTTTATTTTTGTCAATAGCTATTTGAGATTTTGTTAAAATTTATGTATAATAATTTTTAGCAGTTGCTGAAAGAGTGTGTGAATCGCAAACTCCGATAAAAAGGAGGTGGCGGTTATGGTATTTTTAGTGTTAAACGCTATCAAAACAATTATTGATATCGTTTCCAGTGCTGTTAATATCGTGAAATCAATCAAAGACGGTTTTTCGATATCGGATAAAAACAATAAAAAAAACCATCGCTCTTCCGGTAAGAATTAGCGATGGGAAAATTATGAATTAAAATATTTTTTTCACTGATTGCTATTCACCGCTCTTTTTAAGCGGTCTGCTCTAGAGAGAGTTCGCGCTCTCTCTTACTTTTTATTGTACCCATTATTTTATTTTTGTCAATGGGTTTATTAAATCTTTTTTAAAACCTTTTTTATGTACTTAAAAGTTGTAAAATATTTTTAAACCATTAAAAGCTATGTTACAATAATTTTAGCAGTCGCTGAAAGAGTAATGGTGGTTCGCAAACTTCCTGAATAGGAGGTGGCGAGCATAGAACTGACGAATATTAAAATGATTCTTGAAATCATTTGGATAACGTTAGAGATTATTGTTTTGGTCAAGAATAACTTCAAACCAAAAAACAATAAAAAAACTGTCGCTCTTCCGGTAAGAATTAGCGACTGGAATATAAACCAAAATTAAAAAAAATTTTTCTAGTTGCGAATCACCACTCTTTTTAAGTGGTCTGCTTTAGAGAGAGTTCACAGCTCTCTCTTTTTTTTATTGCCAAACTATCGCTCTTCCCGCAAAGATTAGCGACGTACTGTATAAATTAAATTGTCTTCAATAAAATACTTTCTGTTGCGGATCACCGCTCTTTTAAGCGGTCTGCTTCAGAGAAAGTTCACAGCTCTCTCTTATTTTTTATTATATCCATTATTTTATTTTTGTCAATGGGTTTATTAACTCTTTTTTTTAAAGCCTTTTTTTATGTACTTAAAAAAATGTAAGACATTTTTAAACCATTAAAAGCTATGTTATAATAATTTCAGCAGTTATCGGAAAGGGCGATCAGTATCCTGACTTTTCATTTGCTTAAAGAGTGCCTTCTTACATAATTCGATTTGCAATAATGGCTAAAAAGAAACGGCACAAAAGTGCCCTTGCAAACCTCTGAAAAGGAGGTGTGTAAGTTGAGTTTAGCTGATATAGAAACGATTCTTAAAACCGTCGTATTAATGCTACACATTGCTATTTTGGTTAAAGATAATTTTTTAAAACCAAAAAACAACAAAAAAAACGTCGCTATTCGGGCAAATATAACCGACGTTAACACGAAAATTTTTAAAAAAAATAATCAAACGTTGCAAGTCACCGTCTTTTTAACGGTCTGCTGGAAAGAGGTTAAAACCCCTCTCACCCTTTATTATATCCATTATTTTATTTTTGTCAATAGCTATTTAAGATTTTATTAAAATCAATGGAATGTTTTGATATCCATTTAGACACGTATTTTATCAGCATTCTTACATATTTAGGCTTACCACTTATAACTCCATCCTTGTCCTTCACTAATCCATGTTACTTAATAGAAACAGTATCACCTGTCCTGTAATCATTGGCATTTAAAATTTCAAACTGCTCAGGATTATATTTGTCGAGGAAAGTAATCGAAACAACCATGACGCCATCGTAATCCACAGGAATATCAGATACTTTATTTACGTTAATCGCGTCATATTAGGGAATTCTTCGGGATTATATTTTTTATAGAGCAATAAATCTTCGTGCCGTTTATCGTGGTCAAGATTTGTGTACTACAGAACATTACCGAATTTTTGTTTTTCACTGTTATAGCAAACAACGATGATAATTGCCTATTACAAACTTTCTAAATGTGGTGTTATAGTTATATACAAAGACCAGAGGAGGGATATGAGTATGAATATAAGGAGCTTTATAAATCCAAAATAACTGCTACGCGAAGGCAAGAGAATAGTAAATCAATCTGGCGATACAAAATATGTTTTTCGTGTGGCTATGGTTAGGTTAACTTTATGTTACAACGTACACTTTCCGAATGGGTCAAAAAGGTTGATGAGGGAGGTTTTGAGGTTCTTCGCGCCAAAAAACAACCTGGCAAAAAACCAAAACTTAGCGATGAGCAAATGGCAAAAATCAAAGAGGCTCTTTTGAAACCGGCAGCTGAACCTGGTTGCTATGTTTGGGATGGCATAACACTTTCTGATTACATAAAAGAGACATATGATGTTGAAATCATACCCAAGAAGGGATAAGAATTTTTATAGTGGATTTGTAACACCGTCCGCTGGAAAACTTTTTGCCCATAAGCCAAGCTGGTTTCATTACAAGACCACGATAGAATTCATAAGATCATTTCTTACCGAATGTCCCGCTCCGGAAGGATGCAAGTACTACATGATTATGGATAATACTCCCTAGCATAAAAAAGCAAAGCGTCCTATAAAAAAAACCTTAATCATAAAAAAAACCTTAATGGCTAATACTCTGATATCAATGATCAGGCCGTGTTTGTATACCTTCCGCCATATTCTCCGGATTTAAATCCGATGGAACAAGTGTGGCGTGTTACAAGACGTAAAGCCAAGCATAATCGATTCTTTGCAGACGCAAAAGAGCTTGAGAAAGCATTAGACTCGTATTATGAAATATATGCTTACCCCTATGAATACCTGACGTCGTTATTATCATTTCATTTTTTTAGATAGTGTCGACAAAGACAATAAAAAACAAAAGAAAGTAACAAAGCAATAAATGATAAACAAGAAGTGAAGTATTTAATCTAACGCTATTTAATCTACTCCCTACTATGAGTAACTACTAAATTCTCGCTTGTCAAACAAAAAGTAAGATTTTTATGAGCTTGATTTTATTACTAAAAATCAAAATTCACTATTAATGATAAACCAAAATTCTTTGTTT
>CAMKTI010000008.1 GCA_946415665.1 uncultured Clostridia bacterium | reverse complement strand
AGTGTAACTTAGTTGTCAGGCCCCCTTTTGAATGTCCAATGCTTTGTTTCTGATTGTTTTTATTCTTGTTTGCATCTGGATTTACCTTTATGCTTGTACTATCAATAAAGAGTAATATAATCCTCTTCATAGCTTCTAAAATTAGGGTTTAAAAAAAAAGCAACAACTTCTGGCGATCGTACCGTTTTTGGCCTATCTATCAAATTTCATATTTCCATATTTTTATTTTTTTTGCACCGTCCTCTATTTGCAACTATTTTCTATTATATAAGGCATTGTACACATGAATTCGTAGTTTGATATCTTCACCGGTTTCCTCGCTATTGGTATTAATCCATCTAGCTTTTTATATTGTGTTTTTGCAAGTTTTATATCTTTTTCATATCTTTCCTCTTTTTTTTCTTGCTCTGTTTTACTTTATGTTAACGTCACATAACTATTGATATAAAAAATTAAAACCGGTTAATAAGAATAAAATTTTATTTACCAAAAAGTAATATAACGAAAATAGTATTTTAGCTTGTCATTTTGAATAAATATGTTAAAATAACTTTCTCGCTACTTTTTACGTTTACTTTATTTAGATAGTGTTTACATAAAATAAAAATAGATTGAACAAAAAGAAAAAAGTGATAAGATAGCGATATGAAATTTACAAAAATACAATATAAAAAGCTAGAAGAATTAATGCCGATAGCGAGGAAATCTGCAAAGATATTAAACTACAAATTCATATGTGCAATCTTTGCATAATAAAGAATAGTTGCGAATGGAGGGCATTACCAAAAAAATATGGAAACTGGTACACAATTTATGTGAGATTTAGTAGGTGGTCGAAAAACGGTACGATTGCCAAAATTTTAGAAGCTATTTAGAAGCTATGAAGAAACAAAAACTGCTTAATGGAGAGCATTATATATTCTTTATTGATAGTACGGGCATAAAGGTGACTCCGGATGCAAACAAGAATAAAAATAATCAGGAACAAAGCATCGGGCGTTCAAAAAGGGATTTGAGAACAAAGTTAACCTATATTGTACATCTTCACGTCCAGTCATTTTTCGTTTGCCTCCTAGCAATTTTTACGACACCCATGAAATAAAAAAAACTGATTGAATCCATATATTCCAAAAATAATAATTACCTTCTGATGGACAGAGCCTACGAAGATGATAAAGCCTTAGCTTTAGCCAAGGATCACGGGTTTAAAACAGTTGTTTCACATAAAAAAAAATTGTAAGTTAACTTGGAGTTATGATAAACAACTTTATAAATAGCGCAATAATATCGAACGATATTTCCTGAGATTGAAACGTTTTAGAAAAGTCTTTACCCGTTATGATAAGCCTGATTCTATTTTTATTTCTACCATCTCCCTTGCTTTTATTTTTGACTCGCTTTTTATGTGAGCTCCGCCTAGGTAGTCGTATTCATGTTATTGATTGAAACTTAAAACTTTAAACGTGTTTTGGCGATTTAAATGAGATTTGTTTCGGTTGATTTATATTTTATTAAGATTTGCTTTTGTCAGTGTTATATTTAAAAATTTTTTGATAATCATCTGGTTAAAAAATGATTTTTGGACTCAAGTATGTTATAAAAATCGAATCTATGCTTCGATTCAACTTTTTCTATTTTTTAGTGCCACTTAGTTTTATTTCACGATCATCGTCATTGGTTTTTTTTTTTTTCGGTAACCCATCAAATTGCTGTTGTGGTTTAGAAGTGTTTGTATTTTGTCCAATTGACTCCTGATTTAGCAGATAGTTATTAATAATAGGTGGCTCAGGAATTTTATTGGTTGGATAATGTAATGCCAAAATTTTCATCAAATATCCAACCGTTTTATTATATGCCCATTGCATAAAACCAACACACTTTTCAAACGGTTTAGAATCATTTTTGACACCTGATATTGTAAAATATGAAGCTGATAACGCTAAGACGGCGTAAATTACATACAAAAACCAATGATTTATGATTAAAATGAATATCGTCGCAACTGCCGCATGAATTGCCAAAATAAACGCCACAGCAAACAAATATCCAATCCCACGAAAAAGTTTTTCGCACAAATGATTTGTCCAATATAGTTTTGTGCCATTTTCTATTATATTGACGCCTGTCAGCTTGTACTCAGGATTATAATTAATTTTTTCCAAATATGAACTCAAGTCTTGGTTTTGTATTTTTTGTTTTACATAAGCTAACTGCGAATTTTTTAAAGTAACTCCTCGCATCATTTCACACATAAAAATAAAAATACATTCCTGTGGAAGATTATCGATTATCTGATAAAACTTTGAAAACATCGCATCATAAAAATTTTCAAATGTACCACGTTCGAACCAATGGCTTTTTAAATACAAACCAAAATCGTCTTTATATTCTTCTGACAATGTTTTTAAATTTTCTTCGTGTTTACTATTTTTTGTGCTGTTTATATTACGAAATGCATTTACAAAAACACCATCTTTTCCAAAAAAATCTCCAATTTCTTTATTTTTATTTTTAAGTTCTAAACATCGCAATATAAACACAAGAGATAAACTAGCTGCGTAATGCTCAAAACCATCTAAGGGAGAATAAGCGGCAAAGTCTTCATAGTAACAATAGTAAAGATTTTCGCGAAACAAACTTAAATCCTCATTATTAAAATTTATATTGTCATTAACCAATTCTTCAACAAGAGAAATATAATTTAAAAATAACGACGAAATCCAAATTCCATTACCACTCCAATAATAATCGCTTTTATAGCAATTTGCGTTTTCAATATCTTTCCTTAAGTAAATTGCTTGTTTACATATGTCTTTTCAATTTAAATCTTTAAAGAGGTTTTCATTTTTATTACTTTTATTCTCAAGACATTTCTTAATTTTAGCTGGACTGACACCAAAATTTATTAAAACCAAAATTACATAAACCTTTTCTGTTTGCAAAATTTTATCTTCATTCAAGACGATACTATAACCAATTAAACTCGACGGCAAAGTCGAAATAATTTTATCACCGTCGTAACGTGAATAAGAAGTTTCATAAGTTTTTACATCTTTATCCTCTAAGTTTGCTATAAACACTAAAATATTTCTAATATCTTCATTTGCAAAATTTTGAACTGCTTGAACGTTTTTGATGGTTCTCTTATAATACGCGTCTTCCCCGCATGTTCCTTTTAAAAACTTGAAAACAGTAGTTTTTGTTTTTTCCTGATTTTGTTCTTCTTTTTCAGTACCTACATCAATGAAGACATTTTGACTTAGCTCTACATTGCCAAGATTTTTCATTTTGTCCTTATGTTCTTCACCTTTTTGATCAGACATTCGATTATTTCCTCTGCTAAAATTTCTTTGTGACAAATCTTTGCCTTTTAATTTATCTTCAAGTGTAAGCATTACACTCACTCTCCATTTTAATTTTTTAATTTATTGTTTAACACTTAACCAATTAAATTATAACACTAAAAATGTTTTTGTCAATAATTCTTATGCGATAAAAAAAAATACACATAAATATATCTTTTAATTAATAGCACTAGCGAAAAAAATTTTAATGACATTTGGGAAAAAATAATTTTTGGACTCAAGTTTATTTTTGGGTTCAAATTTTTTTTGCGTGTTATAATAAATCGCGTTTTTGTTTTTATTGATTAAAATCAAAAATAAAATTTTTAATTTAAACACAAAGGAGATATTTTTTTATGTCTAATAAAACAAAAAAAACGATGGACGGAAATCAGGCGGCAGCTCATACTGCTTATTTTTTTACAGAAGTAGCTGCGATTTATCCGATTACTCCATCTTCACCAATGGCAGAACATGTTGATGAATGGTCTGCGCGTGGACAAAAAAATTTATTTGATCAAACGGTTAAAGTTGTTGAAATGCAATCTGAAGCGGGAGCGGCAGGAACTGTTCACGGCTCACTTGCTGCTGGTTCTTTAACAACAACTTTTACGGCGTCTCAAGGTTTATTATTAATGATTCCAAATATGTATAAAATTGCGGGCGAGCTTTTGCCGTGCGTTTTTCATGTAACGGCGAGAACGATTGCAACGCATGCATTATCAATTTTTGGTGATCATAGTGATGTAATGGCGTGTCGTCAAACGGGTTTTGCAATGCTTTGTTCGGCAAGTGTTCAAGAAGCGATGGATTTGGCGGCGGTTGCACATTTAAGCGCGCTTAAAGGAAAAGTTCCGTTTATGCATTTTTTTGACGGTTTTAGAACTTCACATGAGATTCAAAAGATAGAATGTTTGGATTATGAAAATTTAAAACATTTGATTGATTGGAAGTCGCTTGATGATTTTAAAAGACAGGCTTTAAATCCAAATCATCCGGTTACACGCGGCACAGCACAAAATTCTGATGTATTTTTTCAGGCTCGTGAGGCTTGCAATAATTTTTATTTTGCTTTGCCAAGTGTAGTTGAAAAATATATGGACGAAATAAATAAAATAACGGGGCACGATTATAAATTATTTAATTATTATGGCGATCCAGAAGCAGAACGAGTAATTATTGCAATGGGCTCAGCGTGTGATGCAATCGAAGAAACGATTGATTATTTAATGGCGCAAGGAGAAAAAGTCGGCTTATTAAAAGTTCATCTTTATCGTCCTTTTTCGATTAAACATTTTATTAATGTAATGCCAAAAAGTGTGAAAAAAATTGCCGTTTTGGACAGAACAAAAGAACCTGGTTCGCTTGGAGAACCTTTGTATCAAGATATAGTTACGGCTTATTTTGAAGAAAATGAAAAGCCAGTAATAGTTGGCGGAAGATATGGTTTAGCTTCGAAAGATTTTACGCCGGCACAAATTATTGCGATTTATGAAAATTTAAAACTTGAGAATCCAAAAAATCATTTTACAGTCGGAATAAAAGATGATGTGACGAATTTATCGCTTGAAGTTGGAAAGCCAATTGATGTTTCGCCAAAAGAAAATATAAGCTGTAAATTTTGGGGCTTGGGTTCAGACGGAACTGTCGGAGCAAATAAAAATTCGATTAAAATTATTGGCGATCATACAGATATGAATGTGCAAGCATATTTTGCTTATGATTCAAAAAAATCTGGTGGAGTTACACAATCGCATTTAAGATTTGGAAATAAAAAAATTAAGTCGACTTATTTAGTTAACACGGCAGATTTTGTTGCATGTCATAACGAGGCATATATAAATAAATATGATATGATTTCGGATTTGAAAGACGGCGGAATATTTTTGTTAAATTGTTCTTGGGCAGAAAATGAAATCGAAGATAAATTGCCTAGTTATTATAAAAAATTTATGGCTAAGCATAATATAAAATTTTATGTAATAGACGGATTAAAATTAGCGCGTGAAATTGGTTTAAGAAATAGAATAAATACTGTTTTGCAGGCAGCATTTTTTAAATTAACGAATATAATTCCTGTTGAGCAGGCCGCTGATTATATGAAAGAAGCAATTAAAAAGACTTATGGCAAAAAAGGCGAAAAAATAGTAAATATGAATTGTTTGGCCGTCGATGCAGGATTAGAAAATGTGAAAGAAATAAATGTTTTGGATAGCTGGAAAAATTTGAGCGATGAAAGTGATAATAATACAGAAGATAATGTTTTAGCAGATGATAACGAGAGAATTAAATTTGTAAAAAATATCGCTAAGAAAATTAATGATTTAAAAGGCGATGAATTGCCTGTAAGTGCTTTTAAAAATTACGAAAACGGAACTTTGCCATGTGGAACAGCAAGTTTTGAAAAACGTGGAGTTGCAGTTGAAGTACCATGTTGGATAAAAGAAAATTGTATTCAGTGTGGGCAATGTGCTTTGGTTTGTCCGCATGCAAGTATAAGACCGTTTTTGGTTGATAAAAATAAAGATAAAACGCCGGAAAGTTTTGAAAGTATAAAAGCGAATGGTAAAGATTTTGCAGATTATGAATTTAGAGTTCAAGTTAGTCCGTTGGATTGTACCGGATGTGGAAATTGCGCCAAAATTTGTCCGGCTAAAGAAAAAGCTTTAGTTATGAAGGATATTAAAACGCAAAGCGAGCAAATTAAAAATTGGAATTATGCGACACATGAATTATCTTGTAAAAAAACGCCGAGTCCGAATAATATAAAAAATAGTCAGCTTAAAGAGCCGTTATTAGAATTTTCTGGAGCGTGCGCAGGATGTGGAGAGACTCCGTATGCAAAATTATTGACGCAATTATTTGGCGATCGTATGTATATCGCGAATGCAACAGGATGTTCTTCGATTTGGGGAGGAAGTTATCCGTCGTCGCCATATACTTGTAATTCTGAAGGAAAAGGTCCGGCATGGTCGAATTCGTTGTTTGAAGATAATGCTGAATATGGTTTTGGAATGTATAATTCGGTTAAACAAACTCGTGAAGGTTTAAAAAATAAAGCAAAAAATTTGCTTGATTTGGTTGATAGTCAAGAATTAAAAACGAGTTTAAATAATTGGCTTGACACTTTTGATAATGGTGAAGAGTCGAAAGTCATGAGCCAAAATTTAGTTAATATGTTAGATATGAGTTTAAAAAATAATGATTTAAGCGAAGAAAGTCAAAGATTGGCGCTTGATTTAATTAATAATAAAAATTGGCTCGCAAAAAAATCGCAATGGATTTTAGGTGGAGACGGTTGGGCTTATGATATTGGATTTGGCGGCTTGGATCATGTTTTAGCTTCGGGCGAAGATATAAATGTTTTGGTATTTGACACAGAAGTTTATTCGAATACAGGTGGACAATCGAGTAAGTCAACGCCAGCCGGAGCAGTTGCAAAATTTGCTGCGTCGGGTAAAAAAGTCAAAAAGAAAGATTTGGGCATGATAGCCATGAGTTATGGCTATGTTTATGTTGCACAAGTTTCTATGGGAGCAAATCAGAGACAATTAATTAAAGCGATGCTGGAAGCAGAAAAATATCATGGGCCATCGTTAATTATTGCTTATGCACCATGTATAAATCACGGAATAAAAGCTGGAATGGGTTGTTCTCAGGAAGAAGCAAAAAAAGCTGTTGAATGCGGTTATTGGCATTTATATAGATATAATCCGGAATTGGTTAAAGAAAATAAAAATCCGTTTGTTTTGGATTCTGACGCGCCGGTTAAATCGTTTAGAGAATTTATTGATAATGAGGTGAGATATTCGTCGCTAAAGCTTTTATTCCCGGAGCATGCAGAAAAATTATTTAAACAAGCTGAAGATGACGCAAAAAATAGATATAATATTTATAAAAAGTTATCGGAGTAGAAAATTTTATTAAAAAAATATTTTAGGGGTCGTTTTTTATGGGGAATAAACAAGAAGTTTTAATGGGCATGCAAGAAATTATAACTGGTTTATCACAGCAAGCTATTGGACATGAAATGCATGCAAGAATTTTTATTTCTCAAGGTTTTAATAAACTCGGAGAAAAATATTTGTTGCATGCAAAAGAAGAGCGAGAATATGTTAGTAAGTTTATAGATAGATTATTGGATTTGGATTTTAAAATAAAAAATGAAGCGCAAAAAGAAAGCCCAATTTATTATGATATCGTGGAATTTTTGAAATATGATTTAGAAATATCGGTAAATGGTCTGGCGTGGTTAAAAAATATTGTTGAAAAAGCTAGAGATGATTATAAGTCGTTTAATATTTTGAGTGATTATTATCAGGATGAAGATGAAGATAAAAATTGGATTCAGCAACAATTTGATTTGATAGAAAAAATCGGATTGCAAAATTGGTTGTTCGCGCAGATATAAAAAATATTAGTTTGAAAAATAGCCGTGCAAAAATAAAATTTATTAAAAAAGAGATTGTGATTTTATGTCACAATCTTTTTTTGTGTAAAAAAGTTGGTTTTAAAAGTTAATCTCGGCAACATATTTAAATTTGGTTTTAAAAATAAATTGCTATGCTAAAAACAGAATTTTATTTTGTATGTTACGTATCGCAAAAATTTATTTACTATTGATTTTTTTAAATATCTGTGATAAAATCTAAAATGGAATTGTGTTTTTGATTGCTATTGTAAAAAAATTTTATTTTAGAGAGGTTGGTTTGTTATGAATAAACAAGATGAGAAAAAAATGATCGAGCCACCAATAAAAAATCAGGATAATTTGATAAAAATATTGGATTCGCTTAACGATTTGCAAGACGAAAATAAAAAAGATAATTTGGATGAAATTAAAAAGCAGATTAAGAAAGATTTAGGAATAGATCAAAATAATAAAGATACATATAATTACTACATCGTAGATAATAAATTACGGATTGATAGATTGATTATCGATGGAAAAATCGCAAAGGCTGCAATTACAAATATAGATAAATTGATGGAACATCCATCGACGGCGCGTTTAAATATCCAGGTAGGAGATAACGAATATATTTTTTATACAAAAAATTGTTTAGAGGATCTGATTAGATATGTTCTTTATAAAGGTGATGGATATATAAATGGTGTTCGTTTCAGATATGAAGAAATAAAAAAATTTAAATCGGTGTTTTCAGATGATACGTTAAAAAATACTAAGTACATATTTTATTTACCATCACAAACTGACAATCTTAAGAATATTAATTACGATAATTTGGAGGATTTACAAAAACATATCTGCTACAAATCTATTTGCTCACACTCCGATTTTAAAAATTTTATTCGTAGTAAAATGAATGATTCAAGTGTGAAACTAGAGTGGCAAACAAATGATTTTGACTTTCTGAGTAGATTGATACCTGATTATGGCATAGAGGATTTTGGTATATTATGTGAAGTAGTAAATTTTGGTAATGGCTCAGTTAATTACACAAAATTAATTAATTCTTACTTTAAAATCGGCTCTATCAAAGATATTACTCAGTTTATAAAAATAATTTCCAACAAAAAAGATTTTTGGAATATCGTTGACAAAAATATTTTCTCAGATACAGCTTTTTATGGTTATGACATATTTAATGCTGGGGATCGTGAGAGACTTGGAATTGAATTTGAACCAAAACCAACTGAATTATATATTGTTGCAGCAGTTTTGAGTTTTGTTTTTGGTGTGATTCCGTTTTTGTTTTTGGGGTATTATTTTATTAACAAAGCATGTCAATCTTACGCGTTTAATAATAAATTTCGATGGATTAATGAAAAGAGAAAAAGGCCTAAGAGTCAAGATAACAAAAGTTTAAAATATGAAAATTTAACTCAAAAAGAACCAATGCCTGGCATGACTTCTGTTTATCATTTAAATGATAAATAAATTAATAAATCAGTATTTAAACAACCAAAAATAGTCTTTCTCAAGGCTCTTTTTTAATGCCAATTGGATAAATTTGATTTTAAAACAAATTAATTAATACATAAAAATTAGCGTTCACATAAAAAGCAAATCAAAAATAAAACTAAGAGAGATAGTAGAGATAAAAATAGAATCAAGCTTATCGTAGCGAGTAAAAATTTTTTGCGTCAAGATAACTTACGATTTTTTTTAGGTGAAACAACAGTGCGAAATTCGTGAGCTTTGGCTAAAGTTTTATCATCTTCGTAGGCTCTGTCCATCAAGAGATAATTATTATTTTTGGAATATATGGATTCAATCAATTTTCTTCCTTCAGGGGCGTCATAAAAACTGTTAGGAGACAAATGAAAAACCGCTCGACATGAAGATATACAATACAGATGTAATTTTGTTGTTGGCTCCATTTTTGAACGTTCGATGCTTTGTTCCTGATTATTTTTATTCTTGTTTGCATCTGGACTCACCGTTGTGCTCGTATTATCAATAAATAATATATAATCCCCTTCATTAAACAGTTTTTGATTTCTCATAGCTTCTAAAATCAAGGTTTTAAAGAAAAAAAACAATAGCTTTGGCGATTTTAGAACTCTTCGACCATCTACTAAATCTCATATAAATCGTGTGCCAATCTCCATATTTTTTTGGTAATGCTCTCCATTTGCAACAATTCTCTGTTATGTAAAGCATTGCACACATAAATTTGTAGTTTGATATCTTCGCCGATTTCCTTGCTATCGGCATTAATCCCTATAGCTTTTTACATTATATTTTGGTAAATTTCATATCTCCATCTTATTACTTTTTCTTTTTGCTCAACCTATTTTTTATTTTTATTTTATGTAAATGCTACCTAATAATTTAAATTTCAAAGTAATAATTTTCATGATAATTTTTAATTCGAGATTATTTTTGCGTAAAATTTATGTGCGAATAAGAAAAAACGATCTAAATAAGGTTGTTTTTTTAGCTTAAAAATTTTTTTAATAAAATTATTGTCACATGTTGTTTTTTATGTTAAAATAAAGTTGTCCTGTTATATGTTGTTGGATTTACCATATTTATTTAGTTGGTGGTGATCAAATTGGAAGAAAAAGATAATGTCAGTAATAACAGTAATGATGGTTTTATAGCTAGTGATGATGATTATGATTTTAGCTGTGATGATAGTTCTGATGATTGTGATGATAGTCCTGATGATTGTGATGATAGTTCTGATGATAATGATGCTTCTTATAATTATGATCCTGATAAATTTTGTAGGCAATACGAAATAAAGCGACGTAGAACTTTTACGAAACGTCAAGAAATAGCAAGCTTGATATTGCTTTTATGTAGCACAACATTAATTATATTTGTCGCATTTGAAGTTTTATCTTTAGGAATTTTAGGAATAGTAATTTTAGGAACAACTACTTTTGTTTTATTGAGTCATTTTATGGGGACATATATTTTAACTTATGATTATTATCGCGGTGATGGTGATAACATTTTCGAAAGTGTTTCTTTGATACAAAGAGAATCAACAACAAATAGTTTTATGTGTTTGTTGAAATTTAAAATTTTGCCTATAATTTTTTTATGTTTAGGAATTATACTTGTTACTCTCGGTAGTACAGGCATTATTGGATTAGGTTTAGGACTTGGATTGGGAATACCATCTATCGTTGTGGATATATTTCCTTTTATGCATTTTATAATAAAGGCAAATTCTAATGATGAGTCCCGTTATTATACAGAAAGATGTTGTAGAAAATGGTGGAAAATCATAATTTGTACAATGGGCTGTACGCTTGGTCTAGCTACTACTATTACGCTTTTTGCTTTATGTGTCACCAGAACTTTGACTTGGACTCTTGCATTTCCAACTGCATTGTTTGCATCTGTTTTGGCTGTTATATTATCGAGTTGTGTTATGTCGAATAATTTACTTGAATTTAGAACCATACTTGAAGAAATATCAAATATAGCAATGTTTTTTGGCGGAATAAGCATCAATATTTTGATTTCATTTGGAATTTTTCCGTTTGGTTCTTTAGGAATAGGAATTTGTGCAATGTTTATTTTTATTGGAGCGAGCCGTTTTATTTTTACAAACACTTTGACCGCATCTCATAATGTTGGGTTCCAATATGATAAACAACTCGCTGAATACGGAGATAAAGATGAGATTTGCAAGTTTTCAAACGGAATCATCAATAGCGGAACAACTAACCACCGAATGTTGGTTATGAAACGCATGATTTTTCCAATAGTTGCTATATTTACAGGTATTGGAATTATTTGCAAAATTGGATTTTTCGGGTTCGAACTCAGTCTCGGTATAGGAATACCACTCTTAGCTCTTACTTTACCATATATTACATGGTTGATAACAAAAGCAATAAAACTCAGGGTATACGCAGACTGTTCCAGCAATTATTGGGTGATTTCTGTAGGCATTATCGGATTTATTACTGCTATAACATTTCCTATTTTGAGTATTACCGGAGTTTTAGCCTGGCAAAGTGCCATCGCTTTCGGTGCGCCGACTGTTATTTTCGCAACATTAACTGTTTTATTTAATTTAGGTATTAGCTTGTTTAAAAATAAATACGATAGTATTGAAGATAGTTTAAAAGATAGTTTAAAAAAAACAACTGGAAACAATTCTAAATCTCTTGGTATCAAATCTAAATCGCACGGTATAAAACTTATATATAATGGCCCACTCATGAAGAATTATGAAGAAGAAAAAAAATAACGATGATTTTGATTCCGATAGCAATCTTTAATTTTTCTCGTATATAATAAACCCAAAAAAACCTCGAGGGATATTTATGCGCAAAAAAAAAATATTTGTCGGCCTAATAATTTTTTTTCTTACATCGGTAAATATCGTTAGTCAAAATGATTTCGATCAAAAAATTTTATATTCAAAAACAAACAATGTAGATATAAATCTTTCTCGTTATCCAAAAGATTTTTCCGGCGCGATTTTAATTACTAGCGATAATGAAATACTTCCTTTTGTTGGACATGCTGGTATGATCATAAATTCAAATCAAATAATTGAATCAAGTTGTTTTGAAGGAGTTCATTACGGTCCAAATGATTGGGATATATCAAAAAAAACTTGTTACTGTTCGGTTCCGAAATCAATTTCAAGGCAAAAATCTTTTTTGGCGGCGAATTGGTCGCAAAACCAAATCAATAAAAAATATAACTATAATTTTTTTAACTGGAGAAATGCGGAAGCAAAAAAATTCTATTGTTCTCAAATAATATGGACAGCATATTATAAAACTTGTCAAACAGATATTGCTCCAAATCGTCCACTAATTTTATTTCCAATTGATTTTGTGTCAAATCAAGCTACTGAAATTATTTACTTAAAAGATATTTGCCATGAAAAAAAATGATATTTTAATTTTGCTTGTGTTAGCTTTTTTATTGATTTTTGTTTGTAAAAAAGATAATTTAAACCAGATTTTTAAACATGATTTTAAAATCGCTGTGATTCAAACTTCGTCCACAAAATTTAAATCTTATATAAGTTTGTTTGACGAGAATTTAAATTTTATTTCGCGCGTAAAAATAAATTATGGCGGGCTTTCACATTGTTGGGATTTTCCTAAGTCTATCGAAAATAAAATTTTTATAAATATAAAGGGGACGGATTTTTTATTAAAGTCAAAAGTTTTGGAACTGGATTTTGATAAAAAAAAATATAAAATTCATGATGTCGGTCAAAAATTTAATACATGTTTTTGTGTTGATAAAGAAAATATTTATGCTGCAAATTGTACTGGCAGCGCAAATATTGTTAAACATAATTTAAAAAAAAATATAAACCAAAAATTAATTATTCCAGAATGTTATATTACGCACATGAAAATTTATGATGGGAAATTATTTGCATTTGGAAATTTCGTTCATAATCAGATAAAAAATTTTATTTATGTAATCGAAGCGAATGAATTAAAGATAATTAAAAAGATTGATATAAAAAAGTTTAGTGTCGGACAATATGATTTTATAAAAATAATGGATAATATTTTTTTTGGCGGTTTGTCACAAATAAAAAAACAGGACGGAAGCTTTATTGAAAACGAAAATGATGTTTTATATGGTTTAAATCTTCGCGCTAATAAAATAAAAAAAATCTATCTCGATGAAATTTCGCCGAAACAAATTTTGCTTTATAAGAATAAATTAATTATTTCGCATGACGATTGGCATCAAAACCAAAAAAAACTCAGCGTTTATAATTTGGATACGGGCGAAAAAAAATTAGTTGATATAAATAATTTTCCCTATCAAGTTTGGCTTGATAAAAATAAAATTTATTCTGTCGATCAAAAAAAAATTTGTAAGTATGATGCCGATAATTTTCTTTTGGAGCGAGAATTTAATTTAGAAACAAAAAAGAATCTAAGTGCTAATTTTTTTATTAGCGGTTTTTTTGTCCGCAAATAAAAATGTTAGTACTTATTTTTTTATTTGAAAATAAATACATTTTGGTTTATAATTTAAGTTTGGCGTAATCATTTATATTTATTATTTATTTTTTTCGATCTACCAGTGCAAAAAAATTAAAATCAAAAGATAAAACGCTTGACAAACAATATTTTTTAGTTGTACAATGTAGTTGTAATTTATTTTAGTTTTATTGTTATGAAACTTATTTTTTATTCTATAGGGGGAGTTAAAATAATGAGTCAAATGGGCCAATGCATGAATAATGTTCCAATGATGATGAATTCAAACATAATTAATCCATATCAACCGAGTATGAATCCAGTGAATATACCTCAAAATGGGATTAATAATCCAGTGATGAATCCATATAATCCAATGATAAATCCAATGATGAATCCAATGATGAATCCAGTGAATATACCTCAAAATGGGATTAATAATCCAGTGATGAATCCATATAATCCAATGATAAATCCAATGATGAATCCAATGATGAATCCAATGATGAATCCAATAATATTGGCTAAAATGAAGGAAATACTAAATGCATCAGAAAATAACAAGCAAAACAATATTAATAATCGGGCACCACAAAACAACAATATTAATATGGTAACGGATGGTTCACCGGATTTTTTGGGAATGCAACTTGGTGGTGAATATTTACGAGAACAGGAAGATAACTATTCTATAGATGGCATACTTGAAGCAATGAATCTTGGTTCGAACAAAAAACAATTTTATGTCGCAGTTAATGTTCGTATACGTCAATTGGTTAAAGAAATCCAAGAGGCTACAAGCGACTTCGAACGTAAAAAACAACAAAATTCAGGTTATAATAATGCAGATGAACAGCAAGCAATTGCTGAAAAAATGGAAGCGGTTCGAGATCTTAGTCGCATAATTAAATTTTATTTTAAAGAAAAATCCGAAGAAGATGCCCAAACATGTAAAGATTATACTAATATGGATTTTGATGGATTAAATGGATGGATTCCTGCTTATACAGATTTGAAGGGTAAAAATAATCCAGGCAAATTATCTTTTTGGGATCCGATAAATCATTCTGCTATTAATATCACGGAAAATGAGCTGGCAGATGTTGAAATTCCTTTTCTTGGACATGATAATGGATCTTCTCATTGTTGGTTCAATGCATTTAATAGTATGATTTCCCATATTCCAAGTTTTTATTTGTACTTTTTAGAGTTAGGAAAGAGGATCAGCAAGAAATCCAGTGCAGAACAAAACGTTATAAAAGAAAAATTTCCATTGTCTTATGAAATAGCTATGTATATGAAACGAGTGCATGATTCAAAAAACAGTGGTGAGCGGTACCATAAAACAGATGATTTTGCAGATCGGGTTGTCGGCATCAAAAAATTATCTTTAAAGCCTGGTGTGAATGATGTTGACGATTACAAGCAGAACATGATGCTAGAATTGCATAATGAATTAGGTATTTCTGTTAGCAAAAATTTGCCACGATCAAGTGAAATTGAAAATAAAAAAAATAGTATTAGTGTTTATACTCACTTCTGTGAGAGTACAAACTCTTCGCCTATGTCCAAAATGTTTTATACTATTTCAGCATCAGTAGATAAATCAGCAACGAAATGCACAAACGATCAGGATCATGTTTCAATAAATTATCAAATAGATGGAGACGGATTAAAATTCGAAAACGGTAAACATAGATTTGGTTCAAAGCCAAAATTAAGCAAACTTTTAACTCACTTTAATTACAAAGAAAAATTTACAGGAGAAAATCAGATGTACTGTAGTAAGTGTAGTATGCCATATGATAGTGACCGTTTTGTATCTATGCAATTTTTTTCTTCAGAATCGACATTGACTGTAATTAGTATTCAGCCTGAGACGCAAGCAAATTTGAAAAATAATGTTTGGACTGACTTCTCACCAGGTTATCCAAGACAAATAAAAAATCCAAAAAATATGCCTGCTTTTGTTAAATCCGGTAATAATTATTTTGAATTAATTTCTATAGGAACACATCTTAACAATGGATATGCTCCAAATGGAGAGTTTAAAGAAACTCATTGGGTTTCTTATGTTAAGGATATTAAAGAAGGTAAATGGCATTTTTGCGATGATAAAAATGTGGATATAAATTTTGTCGATCTAGGTGCAAAACATGAGCAATTTATTACAGACAATATAAATCAAATTTTGAAAAACACGTCAGAAAACGGCGCTAATTATGTATATAAAAAATGTGATAAAGGCAAGTACGATAACGCTGGCGAAAATATTAGGGAAGATATTTCTGAGATAGCGTTTGATAAAAATGGTAAGGGTATAACTAAATCACCTTTGTATTTAATCAGTGCGAAAGCAAAAAATTATGATTTACAAAAAGATAATCCGACTGACGAAGATTTTAAAAGTGCAGTGGGATCTTTTAAAGACCGTCTGCAAGATCAAAATGTTGGAATTTTGGATCAAAATGGACAGATAAAACAAGAGATGATAAATGATAATCAAGATTTAATGAAGGATAATTTTGATAGCGATACTAACACGACAAACTTTATATATAATAAGTCTGATGAATCTTATACCTCATCTGCTAAGTATACTACGGGCCGAAAAACTGTTTTTGGATTTAGTGGAGTTTTTGGCATTGCCACTATAGTTTTAACTCTTAAAGCTCTTACAATCGCATGTATTATAGTAGCGATTCTAGCTGTCGTTTTATTTCTTCTTGGCTGTTTTTATAATTCATTAAAGGAAGCGGTCAGATCTTGTTTGCCTGGAGATGGAACTGGAAGTGGATTCAGTAATAATCTAAAAGAAAAATATTATAAAGGCAACATCATGTCAAAATTTGGAACGTATGGAAACGATAATCCATATGATAACCCAAAAATAAATAACGACAATCCATACTATAAACAAGGTTTATAACAAGTTTAAAATAATATTACGCACACTCGCTTGCCGAGTGTTTTTTGTTTTTAACAAAAAATATTTTCTCAACAAAAAAAGCGTACATATGTACGCTTAATTTTTAATCATATAAATTTATTTTTTAAATATCTTTTTATCGTCTGCAAAAAAATATTTTTTAATTAAAATAATCCCAGCAAAAATAAATATTATGACCGAAACTATTTGTGATATTGGGAAAGAAAATAATAATAATTTATCAACTCGCAAGCCTTCTATAAAAAATCTTCCAACAGCATAAAAAAACAAATAAAGCAAAAATATCTCGCCGTCAAATTTTTTTCGTTTCTCATACCAAATTAAAAAAATTAATATAAACAAATTCCAAACAGACTCATATAAAAATGTCGGATGCACTTGTATATATTTAAAATTATCTATTATTATCGGTTTTATCTCGTCATAAAAATTAACTTTCGATGCTAAATATCTCATCGCAAAAAAATTATTTGCTTCTCTGCCAAATGCTTCACGATTGAAAAAATTTCCCCAACGTCCAATTATTTGTCCTGTCAATAATCCATACGTACATGTATCACAAAAAACTTTTAAATCCAGATTTTTTTTTTTGCAATAAAAAATCGCGGTCAAGCCAGCCGCTATGATCGCACCATAAATCGCAATTCCACCTTGTCTAATAAAAAAAATTTTTTTCAAGTCAAATTTATAATTATCCCACGAGAACAAAATATAATAAATTCTAGCTCCGATTATTCCAAAAATTATCGCCCAAAAAATAAAATCTATATATTCATCCTCATTCTGATAACTTTTTTTTGCTTTATATACAACAACAAGCATCCCAAAAATAATCGCAAGTCCAATAATTATTCCATAAAAATAAATATCTAAACCAAATAATCTAAACGCTATCCGAGGCAAATTTTTAATTTTTAAATTCAAATACGGAAACCAAACGTCATAAGCCAAAAAAATCACTCCTGTCCATAAATATTTTATTTAATAAAATGCCAGCCGCGACAGAAATATTCAACGATTCTATATTTTTTTTCATTCTAATTTTTATTTTTTCATCTGCTTTACATAAAATCTCTCTCGAAATTCCATTTGCTTCATTCCCAAATATAATTACGCTTTTACAACTAAAATCTATATCATAAATATTTTTTTTCGCCATCAAATCCGTTGCAAAAATTTTTGCCCCATCATTTTTTAATTTATCCAAACTCAAATCCAAATCACAATCATCACAAATATCTATTTTAAAAATATTCCCTGCCGTTGCTCTTAAAACTTTCGAATTATATAAATCAACCGATCCTCTCGAAATAATTAATCCATCTGCTCCAAACGCAACACAACTTCTAATAATATTTCCCAAATTTCCCGGATCATTTATTTTTTCTAAAGCAACCAACAAATATTTTTTTAAACTTATCTTTTTTAACAAATCATCTAAACTCAAATTTTTTTTTTCAAATATAGCCATAATTCCCTGCGAATTTTTAACATCGCTTACTTTATCAAATAATTTATTTTCCAGAACAAAAACATCATCACACATAAATTTTTTATCTTTAAAATACAAATCAAAATATCTTTCAGCGACAATCAATTTTTTCATTTTTACATAACAACTTATTTCATCTATAAATTTTTTTCCTTCAACTACAAATTCATTATCTCTATCTCTAATTTTTTTTTCACGCAATCCAATTAACTTTTTTATCAAATCATTTTTCGCACTAAAAATTTTTTTACATCTATCACACATTAAAAAATCTCACCGTTTTCTTTATTCGCACTAACTTTTTCTATATCCGTATTTAAACCAATAATTATTAAAATATCCCCCTCGCAAATAATTTCTTTTGGCTCAGGTAAAACTATCATTTTCTTTTTTCTTTTTATACCAATTATATTCAAACCAAATTTTGCCCTTATATTTAATTTAAAAATACTTTTTCCAAACCAATCTTTTATCGCATTAATTTCCGCGATGCTATATTCTTCCGATAAATTTATATAATCAACCAAATTACTCGTAATTAATCCAGTCGCAAATTTTATTCCCATTTCTAATTCTGGCAGAACCACACGATCAGCACCAATTTTCTCAAAAATTTTTTTTTGCAGCAAATTTTCTGCTCTAGCAATAACATATTTTGCACCTTTTTCTTTTGCAATAAGTGTTGCCATAATACTCGAATTCATATCCGATCCAGTCGCAATTATTACAACATCATAATTTCCCAAACCTAAAGCTTCAACAGCATTTTCATCTGTTATATCAACTTGTACAACATGCGTCGCACACGATGAAAACTCTTGCACAATATCATAATCATGATCACAAGCTAAAACATTACAGCCATTTTCAAACAAAGTATAAGCTAAACTCTGTCCAAATCTTCCTAAACCTAAAACCGCAAACTGTTTATCTTTATTCAAAATAATTCACTCCTATTAAATTATCTATCCAACTATAATCTTTTCTTCCGGACAATTTATCAGTCTTTCACCCAAATTTTTATTATTATTTCTCGCAATTAAAACCATCGCAATACTTACCGGCCCAAGTTTTCCGATTATCATATCCAAACAAATCAATAATTTAAAATACCAAGCTAATCTTTGTGAGATTCCTAAGCCAAGTCCAACTGTTCCAACTGCCGACGTTATTTCAAATAATATATCTAAAAAATCAAATTCATTATAAAAAAAACTTATTACTTGCGACGAAAATATTATCGCAAAAAAATTTAACGCCATAATCGCTAACGCCCTTTGCAAAATTAAAAACGATACGGACCTATCAAATATTTCTATATTTTTTTTGCCTTTTATAATCGACCAAATCGAAAAAATAAAAACTGCGATCGCCGTAGTTTTTATTCCTCCAGCCGTACTTCCTGGTGAACCACCTATAAACATTAAAATTATCGCTAAAAATTTTGAACATGCACGCAAATTATTTTGACTCACCGTAAAAAATCCTGCCGTTCTCGTCGTTATAGATTCAAACAACGCAGCTAAAATCTTTTTATATAAACTAAAATTTCCTATCGTAAATTTATTATTACACTCATAAATCAAAAATAAAATTCCGCCAAAAAAAATTAATAAAACATTAAAAATCACAACCAACTTCGAATGCAATTTTAATCTGTCAAATTTTTTTTTAAAATCAATTTTTTTATAAGCTAACTCTCTAAAAACATAAAAAAAATCCGCTAAAACACTATATCCTATTCCACCAATAATAATTAATCCCATAATTATAAAATTTATTATAAAATCACCGACAAAAGGCGATAAACTTTCTTCTCCAATCAAATCAAATCCTGCATTACAAAACGCTGACACAGCATGAAAAAGCCCCAAAAAAATCGACCATAAAAAATTTTTATTATAAAACATAAATCTCAAAGCTAAAATCAACGCACTAAATCCCTGAATAATCAAAACCCAACAAAAAATTTTTTTTACCAGCGCAACTACACCTTTATAATTCAATTGATTCAAAGACTCCTGAATAATTAATCTTTGCTTTAATCCAATTTTTTTGCCAGAAAAAATAAAAAAGCTTGCAATAATCGTCATAAATCCAAGTCCGCCTATTTCAATTAAAAACATAATAATTATTTTTCCAAACAAACTAAATTGCAAAAAAGTATTTTTTACCGTCAATCCTGTTACACATAACGCCGATGTCGCCGTAAAAAACGCATCAATAAAATTTATTTCATATTTATTACAAATCGGCAACCATAACAAAATACTTCCGATTAAATCCAATAATAAAAATCCAAAAATTAATATCTGCGTCGACGACAATTTATTTACAAAATCCACCAAAAATTTTTTTGCTTTATCTAAAATCATAAATAGCCTCTTATTATTTTTTTATTTTACTAAATTTTAATCTTATTTTAAATACGCATCAAGATATTTTTCAGAACTATTATTATAAATTATTAAATACATTGGCTCAGCAACCAAAAAATTTTTTTTAAAATCATTTTTTATCTTATAAACCAATTCAAATTTATTTATCACTTTTGGTTCTTTTTTTATTACATCATCGCATTTTATAAACTCATACAAAACTAAATCAGGTGAACAAATTTCAAACTTATCTCCAACAAAACCATTAATTTTTTTATACCTACATTTTATTTTTATTCCATAATTACCAGATACATTAATACTTATAAAATTATCCATCAAAAAAAATCCATCATATCTATCATAATAAACAAAAAAATTATTTTCCCATTTATCCAAAACAAAATTTGCTTCCGATAAAAAATTTATTTGCGCGACAATATCATCACAAATTTTTTTTATTTCTTTAATCCCTAATTTTTTTTTTAATTCAAAATCACAATCAAAACCATTTTTATCAAACACGTCTAATCTTATATTCTTCACATCAAAATTTAAAAATATTTTTTTTAAACTATCAAAATCAAATTTATAATCAACAACACTCATATTTTTTTTTGGCGAAAACTTTTTCAAATCAGCATCAAACTTTAAATTATTTTTTTCAAGTAAATCCAAAATAGCTATTTTATTATCAATATCCAATTTATATTTATCGCCAAAAATATTTATGCTAAAAAACAAAAAAGCGTTTAACAAAAACAAAAACAAAAGACAAAAATTCTTCGCTCGCTCCCAATCCAATTTCTACTTTCCCTTCTTTTTATTTTTTCGCAACTCCTGCGCAATCATTTTAATATTTTTTAATTTATAATGCATACTTGATTTACTCAATATTGGATAAAATTTTTCTCCCAATTTTTTTAAAGTCGCATGTCTATATTTTAATCTATAAAACGCTATCATTTGCAAATCTTCAGGTAAATAATCTAATCCTACCCTCTCAATTATATATTTTATATCATTTACAGCATCACACGATGCCTTAATCATTTTATTTAAATTAGCTGTTTCACAATTTACAGTTCTATTTACATCGCTTCGTAATTCTTTTAAAATCCTAATATTTTCAAATTCCATTAAGCAAGCACTAACTTTTATTAGTTTTAAAAATTTGCTTATCATTTCCGAATCATGAATATAATTCACAAAATCATTTTTTCGCCGAACTATATTTACATTCATATCAAACACAGCAAAATTTTTTTTAACAAGCTCGGCGTCTGCAAAATTATTATTTATAAACTCAAGATTATAACTTTTTTTTGGGTCACTCAAAATTCCGCAACAAATAAACATTCCCGCTAAAAATCCACGACGTGAATTATTGCTTTGTTTTATTAAATTAAAATTTAAGCCATTTGAATTTATATTATAAGCCAATAATTTTTTTTTAAAAAAATCGCGTTTATCAGCTAAAAATTTTTTTTTCAAGCATGAATCATATTTTTTTAAATAACTATCCAATGCAAAAAATTCGCCGACACAAAAATTTTTATTTATTATCTTCTCACTGCACAACTCGTCAGTAATTTTATAACTAAAAGACAATTTTCACGATCACCTTCCCTCAATTTTTAAAATTATAGCATAAAAAAAATCCGCGTTATAAAAACGCGAATTTTTTTTTATCCTGATTTTAAATAATTATAGCTCAATACTTTTTTCATTTAAAATCCAATTGCTTTAAAATCTTAACAAAATAAAACTATTAGGTAATGTCTACATAAATTTAAAAGAATGACAAAGTTCAAGTCTGTTGCGTTTTGGAGAAATAACTGATTCTATATTTCGTTTTGATATATAAGACAAGATTTCGTTGGTATCGTAAGCACGATTAGCGAATAATAATTTTGCGTCGAGATTTTTAAGCAAGTTAATAGTTTCTTTGCAATCGTCACATGTTCTATATGTAACGATAAATTTTATGCGCATTCTGTGCTCATTGATGTGACGGCTTCATTGCCATCGAATAAATCTTTGATAAATCGTACTCCACTTACCATAACTCGGTGGTAAATTTCTCCACGGAGATACTGTTTTAGGTATCAAAACAAGCACATTGATAAACTTCAGATTGCCTCTGGCTATGTCGCCATGTTGTCTGGACTGTTCCGTCAGGTGTGCTTCTATTAGTTTTTGCTTCGCATCACTTATATTAAATCTATGATGCATTCTTTTTTATATTTTCATTTTTATTCCTTTCCATTACATCTTGTTTTATAGACTATTTTTTCCCTTATCTTGTTGCTCGTTTTTTTGTGTAGACAGTCTCTAGGTATACTGGTATTAACCGTGATGATTTAAGTAACAGTTTCACAATTTTTAGTAGAACAAGAAACAGCTATGTAACATCAAATCTCAAATCGGAAAATAAAAAAGGAATTTAGATATAAAAAAATATTAGAGTATCACGTTAATGCTTTTTTTGACACCGGTAGCTAATGGCTATCTGTCATGGCATGCAAAAGTGACTTGCGACTACCGATACAGAAAATTAATATGTTGGTTTTAAAGTTTAAAAACAGAAAAATTATTTTTTAGCAGTCTGAATTATATTTTCTTGGAAATAATTTTTTAAAATCGGTTTATCTTGTACATAACAAAATTTTTTTCTCAAACATAATTTTTTTTACTCCATTTTTATATTAGCTTGAAAATAAATTTAAATTGATTTTTTTTGTTTCTTATATTAGACTCAGGTAAATATTTTAATTTTGGCGGTGAAAAATTTGAATGAAGAATTACTGTTCCAAGAATTAATAAGCACCATAGAAAATTATCATCCAGCTGAAGATTTTTCGATAGTATATAAAGCGTATGAAATTGCACGCGAAGCACATAAAAATCAATTTAGAAAATCAGGTGAGCCATATATAATTCATCCGTTAAATGTGGCACTTATTTTAACTTCGCTTGAATCAGATTTAGAATCAATTGCAGCAGCATTATTACACGATGTTGTTGAAGATACGAGTTACACTTCCGAAAATATAAAAAGTTTACTGGGAGAAGAAATTGCTAATCTTGTTGATGGAGTTACAAAGCTAGATAAAATCAAATATGTTTCACAAGAAGAATCACAAGCAGAAAATTATAGAAAAATGTTTTTGGCTATCGCAAAAGATATTAGAGTTGTGTTAATAAAAATTGCTGACCGTTTGCACAATATGGAAACGTTGCAATATTTGCGTCCTGATAAACAAAAACGAATTGCACAGGAAACTCTTGATATTTATGCACCAATTGCTCATCGACTTGGAATTTCAAGTATTCGTTATCGACTTGAAGATTTATGTTTTTTATATTTATATCCTGAGGAATATAAATATTTATCGCAAAAAATAAGACTATGTCGTGAAGACAGATTAAAATACGTAAATAAAATTATTTACCAGATAAAAATCTGTTTAAAAAAATATAATATAAACGCTGAAGTTAAAGGGCGTCCTAAACATTTTTTTAGTATTTACAAAAAGATGATTTATAAAAACAAAACTTTTGACCAAATTTATGATTTGTTTGCTGTGAGGGTAATCGTTGATACGATTCAAAATTGTTATGCCGTTTTAGGAATTATCCATGAAATGTATAAACCTATTCCGGGGCGATTTAAAGATTATATTGCAATGCCAAAATCAAATATGTATCAGTCTTTACATTCAACTTTGATTGGTCCGGACGGAGAAGCTTTCGAAATACAAATTCGTACAAAACAAATGCATAGAATTGCTGAATATGGAATTGCTGCTCATTGGAAATATAAAGCTGGCGTTTTTGATAAAAATAATAAAAATAAAAATCTTGAGCAAGAAAAACTTGCTTGGCTGAAACAAATCTTGGAATGGCAAAAAGAGTATAATAATAATAAAGATTATTTAGATGCTGTTAAATTTGATTTAAGCGTTTATCAATCACATGTTTATTGTTTTACTCCGCAAGGAAAAGTAATAAGTTTATTGAGCGGTTCGACTCCAATAGATTTTGCTTATGCTATTCATAGCGAAGTTGGAAATAAAACGGTTGGCTCAAAAGTAAACGGAAAGTTAGTGCCATTGGATTATATTTTAAAAAATGGTGACCGTATCGAAATTATTACAAACCAAAATTCTATAGGACCAAAATTAAGTTGGCTTAAAATAGTTAAAACAAATAGGGCTAAGAATAAAATAAGTCAATGGTTTAAGGCAGCAAATAAAATTGAGAACATTGAAAAAGGTAAAGAATTACTAGAAAAAGAAGCAAGAAAAAAAAATATTGCACTTAAAAATTTATTGGATGAAAAGGCACAAAAACAAATATTAGAAAAATATAATTTTAATGAGATAGATAATTTTTATGCAGCTATCGGTTATGGAGCAATAAAAGAAGAAAATGTAATTAATAAACTTTATAATGATTATAAAATCAAAAACAAAATAATGGATATTAAACAAAATGATTTAATCTTCGATGAGAATAAAAAATCGAAAGCAATAATAGTAAAAGGTGTAGGAGATACAAATGTTAGATTTTCTAAGTGTTGTAATCCTGTTCCAATGGATGAGATTATAGCTTTTGTTACACGTGGACGAGGAGTTTCGATTCATAGAAAAAACTGTAAAAATATAATTAATTTAAACGAAGAAAATAAAAAAAGATTAATAGAGGCACAGTGGCAAAATAATATTTTTGCGATAAGCTATTATGTAAAAATAAAATTAATTTGTGATGATATCATGGGAATATTGTCTGAAATCACGGAAACTTTTTTGGCAGAAAAAATAAAAATACAAGCGATTAATTCCCATAATAAACATGGAAAAATAGTTTTTGATATTGGATTTAATATAGAAAATACGCTTAGATTAAAAAGTTTATGTGCTAAATTAGAGCTTATAAATGGAGTACAAGAAATTATCCGTGGAGATAAAAATAATTAATAATAATTTTTTTAGATTGGTTTATTATTGCAATTATCTCGCTAAAATGTAATTGCTTTTGCCAATGTGAGTATAAGTTAAGATTTTGTCGTTTCCGTTATGTTATCAAGAATACTTTCCTGGCTTTTAAGCGTTGGCATGGCATTGCCACTCGTTACGCTGGAAAACTCTTGATAACTTCATTACCTCTGTTCTTTTACATTGTATCTTTGTGTTGTTTTGATTTGTTTTTTGTTTTTTCTCGTGTAGACACTGTCTAAAACAGCAAAAAATTGTTTTAGATCCGGGAAGAAAATTGTATTTGTGACCTAAAATTACAAGAACAATTAACGCAATAATCAAAATCAAAGCGTAAAGCCAACCAACAAATAAACCAACACCAATTGAAATTAAATCGAAAAAAATTGTTTTGCCGATGTGATAATTCGATTTTGCTTTTTTTGCTCTCCGATCGCTGATTACACTTTCTTTAAGAATTTCATTTTCAACGCTATTTCTATTATCTTTTGCATCATCACTGTTTTTTCTTGAATTTGCTATCTAATATTTGAATTCTCATTATTTATTTTCAGTATTTCATTATCATTATCAAGAATACTTGGATCACTTAACTTAAAACCAAATCTATTGTTTGAATAAAATTTTTTTACTATCGTTTTTTCCTGCTTAGGAAGTTTATCGAAAAAATCTTTTCCATAAAACTCAACCAAAGAACAAAAAATCGGCAATCGAAGATCTATGAAAATATTTTGATATGCTTTTTCTCCCAAGACATATCTATAAGCCGTGCTGTGATCTCCAAAGTTTTCAGGGTGACAAATTAAATCAATTTTGGTCAATTCAAATACCATTCGTAGCTTATGCGTTTTACGTTCTTCAAAGTTTTTGGAAAAATAACCTCCCAAAATAGAGGAAAAACCGTTTGATTTTATCAAGTCCCAAACATTAACTTCTGGCTTTTGTGAGCTGACATTATGTTGTTCAAAAAAATTTAATCTAAGATTTTCTTTAAAGTTTGGAAATTTTTTCATAACGTCAAATGCGGTTTTCTTAAAATCCTCCGACTCGAACCAATCTTTTTTGGCTATGTCGATACTTTGAAAAAGTTTTTCGCGTATAACAGCAATGTTATCGGTAAACTTTTTCTTTTCAGCAATACGATCTTTAACAATCTCGTTCTTCTCATTAATCAACTGAATATATACACCTTGTTGTCGATCCTTATTTATACCAGCTTGTTGCTGTAGAAAAATGTACATGTCGGAACACTCCACACTAAATCATTGCGACATGCCAACTGTGCCATCAGCTCCGCTTCCCTTCAGAATATCGTCAGTATTTCCTGGTAGCAATTTTTTTAATTTTTCGAACTCGTCAGTAAACAATTTTAAATCTTTTACACCTTCATATTTTAATGACGAAAAATAAGTTTCAAATTGATTTTGACGTTAATTATATTGTTCACATTCTGCAAACAATTGATCAATATAATTATCATTATCATTTATAACAAACACTTCTTTTTTAAAAAACAAATACCAAACTGCGCCATGTAAACCAAATGTAAAATCAGCCATATATTCTGAAATTAAATTTTAAACTGTGTAAAACATAATTTCAAACAAAAAATGACGTCATTCAACACCTTACATATTTATTTTAAAACAAAATTTTTTATTTGTCAAGATATTATCCAAGTATTTTTATAAAGTTTTTTCATGATTAAACCCAAATTTAATTTGTTACAAATAATATAGTTTTTTTGTTCTGTCCAAATCAAAAATAGTTTGCACCGGATTACCCCCGACATAAACTATACTTTTATAAAAAAAAACTTTTTGTAGTTTCTTATCATGATTAAAATTATCTTTCTTTTATAATTCGTGATTTCATATTTTTTTTTATTTCAATACACATTCATTTTTACCATTTTGATTTAAATAGTGTCTACATGAAAAAAAATTTAAAAGAATCACAGATACATAAAGATACGACGGAAATAAACAGAAGCGATGCAATCATAGAGTGTTTTAGCGTATCTGGTGGCAATGCTACGCCAACGTTTAAAATCAAAAAAGTATTCTCAATAACATATCTAAAACTATAAAGTTTATGATTATAATCACGTTGTTCAAGCCTGTTGCGTTTTGGAGAAATAACTGATTTTATGCTTTATCTTGCAATATAAGACAAGATTTCGTTGGTATCATAAGCACGATCTGCAAAGACTAATTTTGCATCGAGATTTTTGAGCAAGTTAATAGTTTCTTTACAAGCGGCACACATTCCCTCGGTAACGATAAATTTTATAGACATACCGCGCTCATTAACGGCTAAATGTATTTTCGAATTGAGCCCCCTTTTGTCTTTAATATATCCTGATTTTCACCACGAGCCCCAGCTGCATGCTCATGCGCTTTTACATAACTCAAGTCTATCATTAGCCACTTAAAGTTCTTATCACCTTTCAGTATCTCAAATAATTTTTTCCACATACCTTTTCGTTGCCATC
>CAMKTI010000007.1 GCA_946415665.1 uncultured Clostridia bacterium | reverse complement strand
TGTTACAAATCCACTATAAAAAATCTTATCCCTTCTTGGGTATGATTTCGCATTAAGCTTGGATCCTTTTGGAGCCTACATTGAAGTCACACTTGTTTCTGCCATAAATTGAAGATGCGCTGGCACTGGCGGACACTTAGTTCAACGTCACAATCATATGTCTCTTTTATGTAATCAGAAAGCGTTATGCCGTTCCAAACATAGCAACCAGGTTCAGCTGCCGGTTTAAAAAGAGCCTCTTTGATTTTTGCCATTTGCTCATCGCTAAGTTTTGGTTTTTTGCCAGGTTGTTTTTTGGCGCGAAGAACCTCAAAACCTCCCTTACCAACCTTTTTGATCCATTCGGAAAGTGTACCGTTGTGGAATTCCAGACAGGTTGCTTAACTCTGCTGCTATGGCAGTGCATTATAACATAAAGTTAACCATAGTCACACAAAGAATATATTTTGTATCGCCAGATTGATTTACTATTCTCTTGCCTTCGCGTAGCAGTCCTTTTGGATTTATAAAGCTCCTTGTATTCATACTCATAGCACTCCTCTGGTCTCTGTATATAATACCACATTTAGAACTTTTGTAATAGGCAATTATCATTGTTGCTTACTATAGATCCTGATTTTTATAGTTCTTTGAATTCAAAACGTGAGTAACTCAATCAATTAAATGAAGAAAAAATAAATGATAAACAACGCTTTAAAGAAGGTGCAGAATTCTTGTTTCAATCAAATAAAAAGCCTCTTCCTCAGGATGATTATAAACCGAAATTTTTTGATAACGAAGAATATCAGATTTTGGCTCAAGAAAAAAATTTTTTGGAATATGAGGCAAAATGAATAATGATAATTTAATATCCGCTATAAAATAAATTAATTGCATAAGTTTAGTTTGTATCGAAATTAAAAATTTCTTCTCACGGTTTTTTTATAATAATGTGTTTTAAATACCAAAATAAAAAATTTGATAAAAGAAATTATATGCTTCGGCATATAATTTTTTTGTTGGTAAAAAAAATATAAAATATGTGATATATGTTATTGAGAGGAGAAATTTTTTATATGAATAACTTTTTTTTAGCTGAAGAAAAAAAATTACCTGAAATAGATTCCGTTGGATATTTATATAAACATGTTAGTGGCGCAGAATTAATTTTTATAAAAAATGATGATACAAACAAAGTTTTTTCTGTGGCGTTTAAAACTTTTCCTGAAGATGATAAAGGAACTGCACACGTTTTAGAACACTGTATTTTATGTGGCTCAAAAAAATTTCCGTTGAAAGATGTTTTTGCCGAAATTTCTTCGTCGTGTTTGTACACTTATTTGAATGCAATAACTTTTCAAGATAAAACTGTTTATCCTGTCGCAAGTTTATATGAATCGGAATTAATAAAATTAATCGATATATATTTAGATTGTGTATTTAATCCCTTATTAAGACTCGAAACTTTTTTGCATGAAGCATGGCATTATGAAAATTTGGGAGATAATATAAATGCAAACGGTATTGTTTACAGTGAAATGAAATCAAGTTTTTCAAACCCGGTTCGTGAAATGAGATATTTTTTGTATAAAGAATTATTTTGCAATGTGTCATATAGATATGAATCAGCGGGATGCCCAAAAGAAATTTTGAAATTAAATCATGAGGATATAATCTCGTTTTATAAAAAATATTATTGTGCCCAAAATTGTTTTTTATATTTATATGGCGATATTAAAAATATAAATATGTATTTAAATTTATTTGACGGCTACTTAAAAAAAACAGATAACAGAAAAAAAATTTTTTTTGTTCGTGAACAAGAAAGCCTTATAACACCGACTTTAAAACATAGAGCATATGATTATTGTGGAGCAAATAAAAAATATTTTGGTAGCGGATTTGTTATCGGCAATATTTTAAATTCCGAACTTGAAATGGCATTTGAGATTCTAAATTCTTATTTAACAAAAACTGTTGGTGCGCCACTAAAAAGATTTTTGCCATTAATAAAAACTATTTTTGAATCTGAAATTTATCAGCCAGCTTATTTGGTTTTATCGGAAAATTTTAATGGCAGTCTAGAAAAATTTAAAGATATACTGATGCAGATATTTATGAAAATAAATAATATGGGACTAGAAAGAATTTTGCTTGAATCTTGTTTAAATAATCTTGAATTTAAAATCAGAACTGAATTTCATAAAAATCGTCCGAAAGGATTGTTAATAAACTTTCTGATTTTAAAGAGTTGGATATATGGCGGGGATGTTTTCGAAAAAATTAATAGGTTTGCAATTTTAAGCGGCTTAAGAAAAAAAATTAATGGTGATTATTTTAGAGAGATAATAAATAAATATATATTAAATAATAATCATGCGGCATTTGTTTGTTTGATACCTGATAGTAAAAATAAGTTTAACTTTGAAATTTCACAACAGGATATAAAAAATGCAATGCAAATGAAAAAATTTGTTAATACAGAAGAAGAAAATATAAATTTAATTAGATTAGCAGATTTAAATTTGATTAAAGAAAAAAATATGAATGAAATAAAAAAGTGTGAAGGAAAAAATATTTTTTATTTTGAATCGGAAACAGCGGGAATTATTTATTTGGATTTTGTTTTTAAAGTTAATTGTCTTGAAGAAAAAGATTTATGTTATTTGGGTTTGTTATGTGAGATTTTAATTTTTGTTGCAATGGAAAAAAAACAGAATAAAAATATGCAAAAGATATTAAATAATCTTGGAAAGATAAAATTAAATTTTGGGACGTATGAATGTGAAGAAAAAAAATTTATGCCTATTGTAAGTTTAAAAATAAAGTTAATGGAAAATAAAATTAATGATGTGATGGATATAGCGCGAGAAATTTTTAGTATTAAAGATTTTGACGAAGATAGTTTGATAAAAAAATTAATCGAGCAAAAATTAATGATTATGAAAAATAATTTTATTAATAGACCGAGACAGTTTGTGATTAAAAAAGTTTTTTCGTATGTGCTTGATGAATTTAAATGCCATGATTTTGTTGATGGATTTGAGTTTTATGATTTTATAAAAAAAATAATATATGATTTTGATTATGAAGATAAAAAAAGTAAGTTAAAAGATAAAATTTTAGATGTGTATAAAATAATTTTTAAACGAGAAAATTTAGCTGTGAATATAATTTGCGAGAAAAAAAATTTTGATATGGTTTACGATAAAACAAAAAATCTACTAAAAGTTTTTGATGCAAGTAAGAAAATAAATATATTTAGTAATATTTTGTTAAAGAGAGAAAATAAAAGTTGTGAATATAAATTTGATGGTTATAAAAAGAATCAAGCGTTTTTTGATTTAGCGAAAGTAAATACAAATGGGCTTGTAATTTTTTTAAATGATTTTGAAATAAATGGGGCAAGCAAAGTTTTTGAGAGCTTTATGGATAAAATTTATTTAATGCGCGAAATAAGAATTAATAGTGGAGCATATGATTCGGGTTGCAGATTTAAAAATAATGCTGTTTGTTTTTATTCGTATGCTGATAATAATATTGGTTTAAGCTATAAAAAATTTTTGGCGGCAGCAGATTTTATTTTAAATTTTGATTTTGAGAGCGATAAAAATAATTATTTAAAAAAAGCGATTATTAGCGCAATAAATATTTTTGATAGGCCAAAGGGAATATTTGATCGAGCAAATTTATGTTTTATAAAATCTTTGGCGAAAAAAGATTTTAGTAGTAACACAAAAAAAATACGCCGTGAAATTTTAAACACGAGCGCAAATGATTTAAAAAATATAGCAAAATTAATAAAAGCTAATTTAAAAACCAGAAAAATTTGCACGCTGGGAAATAGGGAAAAAATTTATGCTGAAAGAGAATTATTTGATGAGATTAAAAAGCTTTAAATATTATTTGAGCAAATATACACTCGTTTTTTTACGGGTGTATTTTTTTTAGTTTTTTATGCTAGCTAGTGAAATAAATTTTTGATTATATATTGCCCCCAAGATTTTTTTTTGGCTAAAGATATTTATTTTTTTTGTGTCAAAACTTTTTATTGAGTGTATAAGATCAGAATAAAATTCTTGCTTAATATAAAAATTTAATTTTATATCTTGGCCATAAATTATATTTTCTGTCAGGCAATTATATTTTTTTAACTCATGGTTTATATAACTAAAAAAATCGTAACTGAAAATTATATTTATCTCAAAAAAATAATTTGTGGCAAGAAAAAAAGATTTTTCAAGAACACTTTGAGCCGCAGAAAAATATGCACGCGACAATCCACCCGTCCCTAAAAGAATTCCGCCAAAATATCTTACAACTAAAATCATAGAGTAAAACAAATTTTTCTGTTCGAGATTTTTTAAAATCTGAATTCCGGCTGTTCCTTGTGGTTCGCCGTCATCACTATATTTTTTTTTGTCTTGAGATAAAATATAAGCATAAGCAATATGTTTTGCGTCATGAAGTTTTTTTTTATATAAGTCTATTAAATTTAGAGCATCTTGTTTTGAATTTATATTTTTTGCGATCGCGATAAAACGCGATTTTTTTTGTGTTATTTCAGATTGAAATTCCCCGAAAATAAAATTTGGCATATTATTTTTTTCTCCATTGTTTTTTTACACAACAAAAAAGCTGAAGATGGGACTCGAACCCACGACCTGCTGATTACGAATCAGCTGCTCTACCAACTGAGCTACTTCAGCGTAAAAAAAAATATTTTAGAAAAACGGTTTTTATTTTAGCAGTTGTTTTTTTTGTATGCAAATCTTTTTTTGGTTTAAATAAAATTATTTTATGCTTAGCTAATAAATTACACGAATTTATTTTGTGATATTATAACGCGGGTAAAATAAATTTGAAGTTGATTTTTTATGGAGGCGTTTGTTATGCGAAACAAAAAGTTTTTTATAATATTGGTTTTTGTAGTTTGTTTTCTCGGCGCGTGTAAAAATAAAGATAATATAGACATTGCGGGAATATTCCCTTTGAGTGGAGATTATTATCTTGACGGAATAGATAAAAAATGTGGAATTGAATTAGCCATCTCGCAGCGACCTAATGCTATTGGAAAAAAAATAAATTTTATTTATGTCGATAGTAAAAGTGAAAGGATCGAAGCAATAAATCTTTATAATAAACTAGCCGGAAATAAAAATATTTGTGGAATAATTGATTGTGGGAATAGTACTTTAGCAGAAGATGTGGCATCTGTTTCACAAAAAAAAGCTTTGCCGTTAATAGTTTCTACAGCTTCTGTGGAAAAAATAACAAGCTATGGAACAAATGTTTTCAGAATTGCGTGTTCGGATAAAATGCAAGGTGAATGTATGGCAAAATTTGCTTTAAAAGATTTGGGTTTAGAAAATAAAACAGGAGCTGTGTTATATAACAAGGAAAATAATTATTCCGTTACGTTGGCCAAAGCATTTGTAGAGAGTTTTAAAAAAGGCGGCGGTAAAATCTTAATTCAACAAGATTATTTAAATTCCGATACAGATTTTTCTTTGCAGTTAAGTAAAATTGCGATATTAAAACCTGAAGTTTTATTTTTGCCTGATTACACGTATAATATAGCCTTGATTTTGGACCAAATTAAAAATAAAAATCCAGATTTAAAAATTTTGGGCCCTAATACATGTGAAAATATTATAAATCAAAGTTCGGATAAGCTTTTTCTCAATCAAATTTATTTTTGTACAAATTATTTTTATGATAATCCAAGTGATAAAAATAAAGCTTTTGTAAAAGCATATGAAGAAAAATATAAAAAAAAACCAAGTACATTTTCTGCCTTGGCATATGATTCGTGTAATATTTTTCTCGATGCGATAGAAAAAGCTCAAAGTACAAAATATGACGATATAATTAGAGCTTTAAATGAAATAAGTTTTGATGGTGTGGTAGGACAAATAAAATTTGATGAAAACAGAAACCCAATTAGAGATTTAAATATTATTGAAATATCAAATGGGCAAAATAAATTTCTGAAAGTGTTTGATTCGTATGATTAATTTTTGCCATGGAGGTGTGTAAATTGGATATTTTAAATAAACTCATAGATGGTTTTGAAATGGCTAGTATCTATGCTTTAATTTCGTTAGCTTTAACGCTTGGAGCAAATATTAACGGAATGATAAATTTTATAATGGGACAACTGTTTGTAATAAGTATTTATATGATTGCTTTTCTTTGTGATTTAAAAATACCAATCATAATTTCTGTTTTAATAGCGATTGCTGTTTGCGTTGTTATTAATTTATTAATAAAAAAATACGTATATGACTTAGTTAAAAAGCATTCGCAAATGATGAGCTTAATAGTTTCGATAGGAGCATCTTTTGTTATCCAAGATATTTTTGTTTTTATATTTCGCGCTAACCCAAAAAAATTATTTTATACTGTAAATGGCATTTATAAGTTAGGAATTATTGAAATAAATTACACTGATTTATTATGTTTATTAGTATTTTTGTTTATCATGCTGGCAAGTTATTTGTTTGTAAAATATACTCGATTGGGGAAAATTATAAGAGCAGTTTCCGAAGATTCGGAATCGACCGCTCTTATGGGAATAGATAATGATAAAATAATTTGTTTTGTATATGGAATATGTGCTGGGTTAGTTACAATTGCCGGAAGTTTTTTTTGTATTACTTTTTCGTTGGTTGATCCGTTTAGTGGAAATATGATTATATTACGTTCGTTAATAGGAGCAATTATTGGCGGTTTAGGAATTGTATCTGGTTCGTTATCTAAATCTGTTATAGGAGCGTTATGCGGGGGTTTTGCTGTCGGGTTATTTGAGATTTTAATAAAAAATTATGCAGTAGCTGGAGCATCAGATATTTTTTTGTTTTGTATTTTAGCGGTTTATTTGTTCGTAAATAATAAAAAATTTTTAAGGAGGGGAAAAAATTGACAAAAAGGTTTTTGAGTTATAAGGGTTTGTTGTTGTTATTTGGAATTTATTTGGTTTTATTAGTGGGAATAAAAAGTGAAATGATAAATTTTTATTGGGAAGGCATTTTTAAACTGGCATTGATAAATATAATTTTGGTTGTAAGTTTAAATTTAGCGACAGGATTATTAGGACAATTAAATTTAGCACATTCGGCATTTATGGCAATTGGAGCTTATACTTGTGTTTTTATTACTAGAAATTTATTTTTCCCCGGATTTATAAATTTTTTGTTCGGTTTATTTTTAGGCGGCATGGCAGCCACGATTTTTGCATATTTAATTAGTGCTCCGGCAATGAAGATTCCAGGAAATTATTTGATTATCGCTACGATTGCCGCGAATGAAATAATAAAAGATTTAATTATAAACTTAAATATTCTAGGTGGTTCGTCAGGGATTCATGGGATAAATTATTATTCAAATTTTAGTTTTGTTTATTTAATTATGGCACTAATTATTATTTTTATTTATGTGATAAAAGATTCGAAATATGGACGTGCAATCATGTGTATTCCACAAAATGAAATGTTGGCAAAATCATGTGGCATAGATACTTTTCACAGTAAATTATTTGTTTTTTCGATTGCTGCGTTTTTTGCAGGTGTTGCCGGTGGATTATATGCGCATGAAATGACTGTTATAGAACCAAATATGTTTGATTTTAGTTATTCGTTAGAATTATTAGCAATGGTTATAATAGGAGGACTTGGAAATATAATCGGTTCGATTGTGTCGGCGTTTATTTTTAGTGTTATGCCATATGTTTTTAATATTGGAAGCGAGCTAAAAGTTGTTATTCATGTAATTATGATGATTATAGTAATTATTTTTATGAAAAAAAGTTTAATTTTGGATTATAAAAGATTTTTGGTGGATGCTTGGAATGATATGAAAAAAAAAGTTTGGTGATGGAGGTGTTTGTATTATGATTTTGCTTAAATTAAATAAATTAAATTTAGTTTTTAATGACATGCGGGTAATAAGAGATTTAGATTTTATAGTTGAAGAGAAAGAAATTGTCGGATTAATTGGGGCAACACAATCTGGAAAAACTGTTTTGTTTGATTTAATTTCTGGATTTTATAAAGCCAATACTGGAAAAATTTATTTTGAGGGCGAGGATATAACAAAGTTTTCGGTCGAAAAAAAAAGTCAATTGGGAATCGCAAGAACTTTTCAGAATGGAAGTATTTTTTCTGAGTTAAGCGTAAAAGATAATGTTAAAATCGGATTTTATAATTTTATTAATTATAATTTGAAGAACGTTATTTTAAGGAGCAAAAAATTTTTTGGTGAAGAAAAGAGATTATCGGATGAAGTTTATAACGTTTTAAAAATGTTTGGCTTGGAATATTATGAAAATTTATTAGCAGGAGATTTAAGTTATGGCTTGCAAGGCAAATTAGATATTGCCAGAGCAATTGCGTGTGGACCAAAGCTTTTATTATTAGACAGGCCGACAAATGGTATGGATAAAAATGAAGCCGACGAATTTATGGATATTATAAAAATGGTAAATAAAAAATTTAGCACGGCAATTGTGTTAATAGAAAATGATATTGATTTAATGATGAATATTTGTGACCGTGTTGTAGTTATGGAATATGGAACCGTTATTGCGTCGGATAAGCCAGTGGAAATAAAAAACAATCAAGCTTTGGCGTCTATAAGTTTTAGTTAAATGATTTTAATTAAATTAATTTTTAAACGCTAGAAAAATTAAATTGTCTTGGCGTTTTTTTATGTGATTTAAAGATGTATTTTTGTCTTTTGGATATTATTATTTTTTATGTAAGAAGTTTTATATATTTTTATTTATATGTTTGCTATTTTTTTTTTGAAGCAAATTTTGTTTTTTATTTTATACACCCAGGATAATTTTAAATAAAAATTTGATGTTCGGGAAAAAATTATTTTGGGCGTTTTATTTTTTGCTCGGATATAAAATCTAGTTTTTATTTTTTATGTCGCTCGCAAAAAATATATTTTTTTGTTGATTTTTTTTTATGCGCTTGTTAGTATTTTTTTGTCTTAATTTTGATTTTAGTTGATGAGGTTTTGATTATGATAAAAAAAATTTTGTTTGTAGCATCTGAAATGGTTCCGTTTATAAAGACAGGTGGACTTGGGGATGTGATTGGTTCTTTGCCTATTGAATTAGGAAGCAAAAACATTGATATTCGGGTCATAATTCCGTTTTATAAAAATATAAAGAGGGACGACTTTAAATTTGATTTAATTACTGAAATCAATGTTTTTGATGACCAAAATCAAAGAGCAAAAATTTATTTTTTAAATTATAATGGCTTGCCTGTTTATTTTGTCGAAAATGATGATTATTTTGGTCGAGAAAAAATTTATGGCTATAATGATGATTATATGCGTTTTGCTTTTTTTTCGCGTGTAGCTTTGGATTTTTTGCTGAAAATAAAATTTAGACCAGATATAATTAATTTCAACGATTGGCAGACGGGATTAGGTTGTTTATATTTAAAAGATTTTTATGCAAAATATGATTTTTATCGGCAAATTAGAAGCGTATTTACGATACATAATTTGCAGTATCAAGGTATTTTTGATAAAAAAATACTTAAGGCTGTTAAATTAGATGGAAAGTATTTTTCTGTTGATAGTCTTGAATTTTATGGAAATATAAATTTTATGAAAGCTGGCATTTTATATTCGGATGCTGTTACGACAGTAAGTCCAACTTATGCAAAAGAAATTCAAACGAAAGAATATGGTTATGGACTTGATGGATTGCTAAAATATAAAAATAATATTACTGGAATATTAAATGGGCTTGATCGAAAAAAATATAATCCAGAGAGAGATAATAATATAGTTAATTTTGGAATAAGGGATTTTTCAGGCAAAAATTTAAATAAGAAGAAACTTTGTGCTGAGTTTGGATTTAAATATAAAAATCTAACTCCTGTTGTAAGTATTTTATCGAGATTTGCGGAACAAAAAGGATTTGATATAATTTACCGGGCTCTTGGAAAAATTCTTAAGCTTGATTTGCAATTAATAATAGTCGGAACTGGTGACAGTGATTTTGAAAATTTATTTTTAAAAAGTGAATTTAAAGATTATAATAATTTTAGTTTAAATATAATTTTTGACGAAGAATTGGCAAAACAAGTTTACGCCGGCTCAGACATTTTTTTAATGCCGTCTAAGTTTGAACCATGCGGATTGGCTCAAATGATTTCGATGAAATATGGAACGATTCCTGTTGCACGAAAAACTGGCGGTTTGATAGATACGATAAAAGATTTTTTTGTTGATAAAAAAAACGGTAATGGATTTTTGTTTGAAGAATATAGTCCTGAGGCATTATTTTTGACACTTAAAAAAGTTATCGAGGTTTATAAAAATAAATTTGTGTGGCGAAATCTTGTTTTAAATGCAATGAAAAGCGATTTTTCTTGGGATTTGTCGGCCGAAAAATATATTGAGCTGTATAATAATTTGTGATTTTTTTAGAGGAGATATGTTTTATGCAGAAAAGTAGTGATGATATAAAAATTTTTGCTTGCAACGCGAATAAAAAGTTAGCGTCTGGGATAGCAAGCGATTTGGGAGTAAATTTAGGTTTATCTGAAGCTTTGAGATTTAGTGACGGCGAAATAAATATGAGAATAAATGAGACTGTTAGAAATGCAGACGTTTTTATTATTCAATCGACTGAGCCACCGGTAAATGAAAATTTAATGGAGATTTTAATTATGACAGATGCAATGCGCAGGGCATCAGCAAAAAGTATCACAGCAGTAATGCCGTATTTTGGTTACGCGCGTCAGGATAGAAAAACACGTTCGAGAGATCCTATAAGTTCAAAGTTGGTTGCGAATTTATTAACTTGCGCAGGAATAGATAGGATTTTGACTATGGATTTGCATTGTGCGCAAATTCAAGGATTTTTTGATATTCCCGTTGATCATTTGTTAGGGGTAAATTTGTTTGTCGAATATTTTAAAAGCAAGATAAAAAATAATTTAGGGAATTTTGTAGCAGTCGCACCTGATTTTGGCAGTGTCGTTCGTACAAGAGATTTTGCAGAAAAGTTAAATATTCCTTTGGCAATTATAAATAAAAGACGACCTGCGCCAAATATTTCGGAAGTTTTAAATATAATTGGTGACGTAAAAGATAAATCTGTTATTTTGATAGACGATATTATTGACACGGCGGGAACGATTACAAATGCAGCGGCCGCACTTAAAAAATGTGGAGCTCAAGATATTTTTGTTTGCTGTACGCATGCGTTGTTATCTGGAAATGCAATCGAAAAAATTAAAGCGAGTGAAATAAGTAAATTAATTGTGTTAGATACGATAAATTTACCTGAAAATAAAAAGTTTGATAAGTTAGAAATAATTTCTGTGTCACATATTTTTGCTAAGGCGATTTTAAATATTCATACGGGAACTTCAGTGTCGGAATTGTTTGGGTAATTTGGGTAAAATATTTGTGGCAATATGAAAATAAGATGGGGCAAAAGATAAAAATAATCGGTAATTCGGTAATATTGTGGCTTTGAAAAAAAACTAGGTATGAATTTTAAATATTGGTAGAGTCAACGAAAAGCAGAATTTTGTTTGGCTCTTTTTTATTTTATGGTTTGAAAATCAATTTTGTTGAGATATAATCTACGAATTGAGCTCAAAAGTTGGATGCTACCTACATGAAAAAAAGATAAAAAAGAGAAATAAGAAGCTATAAAATATAATGGCATACAAGATTTATTCGATAGCAATATTTGAAATATTGGAAAATACTCAATTCGAGAAAAAACTCAGCTGCCAATGAACACGAAATATCTGTCAAATTCATCGTTACAGAAGAAACACGTTTCGATTGCACAGAAGCTATTAATTTAATCAAAAATATCGATATAAATTTAGCCTTTGCAGATTGCGCCTATGATACTAACGAAATTTTGTCTTATACCACCGCACGAAATATAAGCCCGCTTATTTTTCCAAAACGCAGTAGAGTTGAACAGCGTGATTATAAAGTTTCTAAGGTTTTAAAAAAAGATACAATAACCTTACCGTAAACTTTATTGTTTTTTACATATTATCAAGAATACTTTTCTTGCTTTTAAACGCTAGCGCGGTATCGCCGATCGTTACGCTAAAACTCTTGATGCTTTCATTGCTTCTATCTATGTTTGTTATATCTTTATGCTGTTTAAATTCCATTTTTTCCTTTATTTCTCATCACATAGATGCTGTCTAAAAAGATATCATCGTACGCGAAACATATTTATTTTACAATGAATTGTTTTGATTGTCAAATTCGCTAGTAGCATCTTTGTATCTTTCGCTAAGAGAATTAATATTTTGATTGTTTTGAAGAAATTCATTTTGGCTTTTGTTTTTCAGGTGAAACTCTTTAGGAAAAGAAGAAATACTTTTGTTATTTAATGCATTAACCGTACGATAATTATAGTGAACGACATTGACTTATGGCAATAGCTCAATAAAAAAATGAAATGAGAATAACTACTTTAGGTATTCATTGGGTTCAGCACAAGCATATGTCTCTTTTGTGTAATCAGAAAGCGTTATTCCGCTCCAAACATAGTAACCAGACTCAGCTGCCGGTTTCAAAAGAGCATCTTTGATTTTTGCCGTTTGCTTACCGTTGAGTTTTGGTTTTTTGCCAGGTTGTTTTTTGGCGCGAAGAGACTCAAAACCTTCCTCATCAACATTTTTGACCCATTCTGAAAGTGTACCGTTGTGGAATTCCAGATAGGTCGCTTAACTCTGCTGCTGTGACAGTACGTTGTAACATAAAGTTAACCTAACCATAGCCACACGAAAAACATATTTTGTATCGTCAGATTAATTTACTATTTTCTTGGCTTCGCGTAGCAGTCCTTTTGGATTATGTATAAAGCTTCTTGTATTCATATTCATAGCCCTCCTCTGACCTTTGTATATAATACCACATTTAGGACTTTTGTAATAGGCAATTATCATTGTTGTTACACTATAGTTTGCATTGCCGCGATGATAGTACTTTTTATCATTATTAAAATCTTTATATTGAAGTTTATATCTCTCTTGGTGCTTTATCCGTTTTATAAAGCTTTTGAGAAAGCAATTGATTATGTTAAAGGGATAATCAACGATCGAATATACAATGCACGGTTAGATATTTATAAATCCCAAACAAGAATTGAAGCTGAACAAAAACTTTCTTTTGGTGCTCGCTATTTTGATGCAGTGAAACAATGTCTGAATGCAAGATTTCCTGATAATAAAGAAAAAAATAATGAAGGAAATAACAACCTAATCGATGTTTAATTTTTAATCAACACAAAATATATTGTTATAAAATAAAATCCGGATTTTAAATTCGGATTTTTTTTTGCCAATTAATTTTTTTTAAGTCAAAAAGGTTTGAATTTTATTTTATTAAGCTCTATAATTTCAAAAAATTTTTTTTACCGGAGGATTTTCATGCGTGACTTTAAAATTTTGACAGATAGTTGTTCTGATATTCCAGATAAATTATTGTTAGAGAACAAAATTGATTTTATGCCATTTTATACTTGTGTTGACGGAAAAAATTATTTAAAAGAGCGTATCGATATATCAGTCGATGATTTTTATCAGAAAATTTTGGATGACAAAAATTTATTTGCAAAAACTTCTTTTCCGGCGCTTGATGAGTTTATGAATTTTTTTAGATTTTATCTGCGGCAGAATTTGGATATTTTATATATTTCGATGTCGTCAAAGTTTAGCGGAGTATATTCAGGTTTGCTTGGAATACTTAATGATTTAAAAAAAGAATTTCCGGACGCAAATATATTTTTTTTGGATTCTGGTCAAATTTCGATGGGACAAGGACTTTTAGTTTTAGAAGCTTGTGAAGCAAAAAAATCGGGCTGTAATATTTTTGAAACCGTCGAATTTATTGAGAAAACAAAGCTTGACACAAAATTATTTTTTACTGTTGATTCGTTAAATTATTTGCAGAAAGGTGGGCGAATTGGAAAAGTTTCGGCTATTGCTGGAGATTTTTTTAATATTAAACCAGTTGTGACAGTGAGAAACGGCGAATTATTTCCGTATGAAAAAGTTCGAGGTAGAAAAAAATCGATTGATGAGTTGATAAAATTAATTTCGGAGACGGAGTCAAAAGAAAATTATGAATTTGCAGTGATGCATTCATGTGTTGAAAAAGAAGCAAAAGAAATTTTAGAGGCACTGAAAGAAAATGGGATAAAAATAAAATTTGAGCCGATAAAAGTCGGAATAATTATCGGCTCACATATTGGTCCAAGTGTTTTAGGTGTTGCATGTACAAAAAAATTTAATAAAAATTAATCATAGATATCGTCAAGCATATCTGATGTTTTGTTTAAAAATTTGTCGCCCTGTTTTTTTAAACTACGGCGATTTTTTTTGTCGCTTAAAAAAGTTGCAAAACCAATTGCGCATAGCATGCCACCCAAAATTAATCCGGATGAAAATTTTTTCATGATATAAACACCTCGCTGTTTTTTTTATATTATTAACGTTGGATTTTATTTTTATACGCAAAAAAAAATTTATTTGGGAAGGGGAAAAATAAAATTATGGATGGAATAGTTATTGCGTCGATTGTTTATGAATTAAAAAAAAATATTTTGGGTGCGCATGTAAATAAAATTTATCAGCCGGAAAAAAATGAGATTTTATTATTTGTAAAGAAAAAAAGAATATTATTGTCAGCAAATGCGAATTATCCTGGAATTTATTTTTTGAGCGAAAAAAAATATAAAGAAAATCCAGTTAATGCGCCAATGTTTTGTATGATTTTAAGGAAATATATTTTAAATGCGAAAATTATTGACATCGAGCAAATTAATTTTGACAGGATAATAAATTTTAAATTAGAGAATGTTGATGAATTTGGGGATAGATTTTTTTATGATTTGATAATTGAGATTATGGGAAAGCATAGCAATACTATTTTGGTTGATAAAAATGAAAAAAATATTATTTTGGACGCGATAAAACATATTGATTTTAAAAAAAGTTCGAAGAGGGAAATTTTGCCGGGTTTAGAATATAAATTGATTTGTGATGAAAATAAATTTGATTTGAGAAAAATAAGCGAAAATGAATTTGTTGATTTGATTAAAAAAAATGATGCGCCAGAAAAAATTTTTAATGGATTTGGAAAATTAATGGCGACGGAAATTAATTTTAGAAAAAAAAATGATTTGGATTATAAAGTTATAAGAAAAGATATTTTGGAAAATAAATTTATGAATCAAGTTTTATTTGACAAAGAAAATAATGCAAAATATTTGGCTAGTGTAGATTTAAAAAGTTTGGCTGATTATAAAAAGGAAAGTTATGAAAGTGTGTTTGATGCGATTGAAAAATTTTATAGCGATAAAATAAAACATGATTATTTAAAGCAAAAAAAATCGGATTTAGAAAAAATTATTTTGGGAAATATTTTGAAGTATGAAAAAAAAATCGAGCTGCAAAAAAAAGATTTGGCGCGGGCAAAAGATAAAGACGAATTAAAATTATTTGCTGAGTTGATAATGGCAAATGCGTATAAAAATTTTGTTTGGCAGGAGTTTATTTTTTTGGAAAATTATTATGATGGGAATAAAAAAATAAGAATAAATTTGGATAAAAATTTAAGTTTGGTTGAAAATGCGAATTTGTATTTTAAAAAATATAATAAGAAAAAGCGTGCGGAAAATGTTTTGATTGAGCAAATAAATAAAAATAAAATTGAGTTGGAATATTTTAAAAGCGTGGAAGAAAATTTAAATTTGTGTGAGTCTGATGAAGATATAGATAATATTCGCGATGAATTGTATGAGCAAAAAATAATTAAAAAGCGAGTAAAAAATAAGAAAAATAAAATTGAAAAGAAAAAAAATCTGCCGATGAGATTTGTTTCGAACGATGGATTTGATATTTATGTAGGCAAAAATAATTTGCAAAATGATTATTTGAGTTTTAAATTTGCGAACGGGAATGATATTTGGTTGCATGTAAAAAATATGCCGAGCGCGCACGTAATTATTAGATTAAATCAAAAAAATATTTCTGAGCAGGCAATTTTTGAAGCGGCAAATATTTGTGTTTTTTATAGCAAAGCCAAAGATTTAAAAAATGTTGAAGTTGATTACACACAAAAGAAATTCATAAAAAAAATGCCTGGCGCGAGACCGGGTATGGTTATTTATAAAAATTATAAGACTTTATGTATAAGCGTGGACAAAAATTTGATTGAGAAATTAAAATGGGATGAGAAATATGAATGAGAAATTTATTAGAACAGAAATTTTATTTGGAAAAGAAAATATGGGAAAACTAAAAAATTTAAATGTGATTATTTTTGGACTTGGTGGAGTTGGAGGATATGTTTGCGAAGCTTTGGTACGTTCGGGAATTTATAATTTAACTCTTGTTGATCATGATAAAATTAGTGAAAGTAATATTAATAGGCAAATATTCGCGAGTATAAATAATATAAATGAATTAAAAGTTGAAATTGCGCGCAGAAGAATTTTAAATATAAATCCAGAGGCAAAAATAAAAATTTGGAATAAATTTGTTGATGAAAATAATATTTTTGAGATTTTGAATAAAAATTATGATTATGTTGTTGATGCAATAGATAGTGTAAAATCTAAGATAAGTATTATTTTATTAGCGGATAAATTGGATTTAAAAATAATAAGTTGCATGGGAATGGGAAATAAAATTGAGCCGAGTAAAATAAAATTAGCAGATATTTTTGAAACGAAATATTGTCCGCTGGCAAAAATAATTCGGCATGAATTAAAAAAACACGGAATAAAAAAATTAAAAGTTTGTTATTCCGATGAAAAGCCAATAAAAATAAATTATGATAATAAAAATAAAAAAGAAAAAATTGTTGGGAGTGTTGCTTACGTTCCGTCGGTTGCAGGATTATTAATTGCCTCAGAAATTATAAATAATGTGATAAAAAAATAAAAAAATATCGAAGAGAGAAAGCTCGACGATATTTTTTTATGTAGTGCATTTTTATAAATTTAATTTTTATCTTGTTTGGGTTTAAAAGTAAAAATTTTTTCGATTGGTAATTTAAAAAATTGAGCAATTTTTAAAGCTAATTTTAGGGTCGGGTAATAATGTCCATTTTCAATTGCACTGATAGTTTGTCGAGAAACACCAAGTGCATTCGCAAGATATTCTTGGGTTATACGATTTTGTTTTCTTAATTGACTAATAATGTTTTCCATATTTTTCACCACCTTTTATTCTTTATATTTATTATAAATTGATTTTATATTAATGTCAAGTAAAATTTTTAAAAGACAAATTTTTTTTACTAATTTATTAATAAAGTAAAATATTTTTGTACTTGCTGTTTTAAATTAAATTTATTAAGATAAAGCTAAAATAGGTTATTAAGGGGTGATTTTTGTGTCAAAAGATTTTAAACCATATGTTTCCGACAGAGATAATTTTCCCGAATTTACAGTGAGTTCAATTTTTTTGGGAATTTTTTTTGCTTTGATATTTTGTGCTATGAATGCGTATTTAGGTTTGCGTACGGGATTGACGATTAGTGCAGGGATTCCGATTTCGATTTTGTCGATAGGAATTTATAAAAGCATGAGCCGCAAAAATTATATTTTGGAATGTAATATGATTCAGAGTATAGGTGGTGCAGGAGAGTCAGTAGCAAGCGGAATGATTTTTTCGCTGCCAGCTTTATTTATTTGGGCAAAAGAAAATAATATTGCTTTGCCAAGTTTAAAATATATGTTTGCTTTGCCAATTGTTGGCGGTTTGCTTGGAATATTTTTTATGTTGCCATTAAGAAAATCTTTAATAATTGATGAACATGAAAACTTGCCATATCCTGAGTCCATGGCGTGCACAGAAATTTTGATTGCTTCGGAACAGGGCAAAAATAAATCAAGACCTGCGTTTATTGGTGTAATTTTAGGAGCTATTTATAAATTTTGTTCGGATGGATTAAAAATTTTTTATCCGCAAATAAATTATGATTTTAAATTTTTTAAAGGCGCTGGTTTAGGGCTAGAAGCTTCACCCGCGCTATTAGGAGGCGGATTTATAATTGGCAAAGAAATTTCATGTTATATGTTAGGCGGAGGAATTTTAGGTTGGTGTGTAATTATGCCATTGATTTATCAGTTTGGAAGCATGAGCAATGCAATAATTTATCCCGCAACGAAAAAAATAATAGATTTAAATTTACATGATTTATGGGGAAATTATTTAAGATATATAGGAGCCGGAGCGATTGCAACAGGCGGAATTTTTAGTTTAATAAAAAGTTTTCCAGCGATTATAAAAACTTTTAGAGCGGCAATTAAAAATTTTGAGTTTAAAAATAAAATCGGGGTTAAACGTACCGATCGCGATTTGAGTTTAAATTTAATAATTGATGGTATATTAGTGATTTTAGTTTTATTAGCTATATTTAACATTTTACCAATCGGGTGGTTAGGGACACTGTTGGTTTTATTATTCGGATTTTTTTTTGCGACGGTTGCGTCAAAAATGGTTGGAGTTGTAGGAGTTTCAAATTCACCTATTTCTGGCATGACAATTGCGACACTTTTAGTTACTGCAAATATTTTTAGAGCCATGAATATGATTGATAACAAAGGAATGCAAACTGTTTTTTATATAGGTATAATCGTTTGCTTGATTTCAGCTAATTCAGGATTAATGGCGCAAACTTTAAAAACAGGTTTTTTAGTCGGCGCAACTCCAAAAAAACAAGAAATCGGAGTTATTATTGGTCTAATTTTTTCGGCATGTATTATCGTGCCAGTTTTATGTTTATTAGATAATGCGTTCACATTTGGTTCAGATATTTTGCCAGCACCACAAGGTTCTTTAATAAAATTGGTTGTAGATGGTGTTATGGGCGGGAAATTACCATGGACTTTAGTTTTATCAGGAGTTGGGATAACGATTTTTATAGAAATTTTAGGATTGCCTTCGATGTCTTTTGCTTTGGGTTTATTTTTGCCAATTGGTTTAACTGTCGCGGTTGCAATCGGAGGAATTATACGTGAGTATTTTGAAAAAATGTCAAAGACAAAAAATAGTGTAGGCGAAGCAAAAGAACGTGGAATTTTGTTTTCGTCGGGATTAATTGCCGGCGAGGGATTGGTCGGAATTTTAATGGCGATTTTTGCTGTTTTAAAAATAAATATTGCGCTTAAAAAAGATGAATTTTTATTTGATAATGCTGCATCGGTTTTATTTTTTATTTTGTTATGTATTGCATTGTTGGTCGTTTCTTTTTATAAAAAAATAAATTTTTTATTTAAACGAAGTGAATAAAACTTATCTTTATTGAATAAAAAAAAGCTCCGCATAAACGGAGTTTTTTTGTGACGTTAAAATTTACTAACTGAGATCCCTTCTTTATTGTTACTGTTCGGCATAATGTAACTATCACCATTATCATCTTTTCCTTCAAGGTTACTTAAAACAATAATTTTATCAGTTTTATTTTTTTCGTTATTTTCTTCCATACCAGTATCTATGACAATATTTTGATTTCGTAAATTTTTATGCTGAGGAGGCAATTCACGAGGTGGATTGGGTGGCACATCATTTTTTTTGAACAGCCATGTCCAAAAATATTTTCCCAAACTATAAAGACTAGCAGGGACAACAAAAGGCGAAAAGATAGTCAAACTTAAAATTATTTCGCCTGCAACAACAGGATAATACCATTTACTTTTGCGCCAAAACAACAAATTTGTTATACGCCAAAATGTTACATACTTACCCATTGGATTCGTCAAATCAATTTTATTCGTCAATGTTGTTAACATTTCATCATCATCTTTTGCCTCTTGAACATACTCTTTGAATGTGTTAAAATATTTTTTTACACACCATTTTGTAATCCGCAAACTGTTAGCAAATAAAGTTTCAGACAAATAAATGGTTTTATTATGATCATTATCATCATTTTTTATTTCTTTTTTCTCATCTAAAATTTCTGTATTATCGAGATTATTGATTGAATTACTCACTGGCTTTGAAGAAGTTGAAATTATATTTTCATTATTAGTTGACAGCGATTCGATTACATGTTCATCGGTTAAATCATCTTGCCCATTGTTTTTTATTACATCATTTTTCTTATTTTCAATTTGGTTTATGGGTGGCTTTTCAAATTCTAGCTTATTAAGAATATATTTAAAAATTTGATTTTCATTTTCATTATTTTTATTTGGCTGCAAATTAGCTTCTAAAGTTTTATTTTTCTTTTTATTACCTGAAGAAAATAATGATTTTACTGCCTTCGTAAATGATTTTTTTGTATTAAATATGGAATATGTTTTTTCAAATTTAGATACGAATTTAGAAAAAAAGTACTCTTCATTCGCGCTGTTAAAAATTAAACTTGCAATATTTGTAAAAATTGGTGCTGTGTATCTACTAACAAAGTTTAAATATTTCCCAATTTCTTTAAGTTCTTGATTCGTCAGACTTTGTTTTATTGTTTTAACCAACAAAACTAAAATATTTTCATTTGCAGCTGTGTCGCACCGTACAGCAATATTTTTAAATAAATTTTTATATGCGTTAAATACAACTTTATCTTTGGATACAACTTCAGTTTCTAAATAATACAATAAATTTTCAACGTTTTTAAAAAGCTTAGCAATATTTACTTTTTCTGCCTTTATTATATCTGTAATTTCAAGATACTTTGACAGAATAAAATTAAATTTTGTAATAATTTCTTCTGAAGTATCTTTAGTTTGTTGAAGATAAGAAATTAAAAACTCACACAACGGGCTAGACAAACTCGCAAGATATTTTTTCAAATCTGCCCTCATATCTGCGTCATCATCACTATCTATTCCATTGATAATATCTTTTAAAAAATCTCCACCTTGCAAAAGATTTATTAGCACCATATTAAAAGGTTTTTCATTACCGTTGCTTAATTCATTATTTTTATTACCTGTATTTATATTTATAATGCTGTTATTAACTGAAATATCATTTTCGCTGCCGATATCATCTTTATCTATAATATTGTTTTCGTTTTTAATTTTTTCGTCGTCAGGGCAAAAGTTGCTAATTGATTTTAAAATATTTTTTATCACCGGAATAGCTTCGCTTTGGTCAAACTCAAATTTTTCAAATATATCTTTTTGTCCTACATTTAATTCAAAACTTTTATCTCCTGTATTAGAAATCTCTTGGATTTTGTTTCGAAATAATTTGTATTGATGCATAATTTTTTTTGCATCCGGTACAAGCGCATTTATTTCTCTGCTTAAAGCATTGAAAGCGCTTGCTAAATTTTCATTTTCAGCGTACTTGTTTTTTATATTTTGGGTGTCAACAAAATTTTTTGCCGCTTGAAAATTAAAACTTTTGTCGAGTTCTTTAGCAAGAGTTTTGTAAGATTTAAACAACTGAAATAGATTGTCTTTAAAATTTTTTTTCTCAACAGAATTTTTTATTAGCGGCATCAAACAAATCAAAGATTTTTTTAAAGCACGCTTAGAACTTTTAGGCATTGCTTTATCGTCAATTTTATCAATTACAAATGCCAAAATATTTGCTTCTTCAGGATCATTCTGATCAGGCAACACTATATTTACTAAATTATTCATTATACTTGATTTCTTTTCATTCTTAACGCTCGAAAAAAAGGCTTTCAATAAATTTTGATATGCGTTTTGACTATCTTTATTATTGCTAATCAAAAATTTTTCTTCAACGTAATTAATCATATTTTGAATACTATTTATAATATCTGTCTGATAATTTGGATTATTTTTGCTGTCACTATCTAAAGAACTAGCAAATTTGTCATACATATCTAACAAACCGTTCATATCACCGGTTATAAATGTATTGAAATCATCTACATTATCAATTTTTATTTCAACTAATTTAGCTAATTGCTTAAACGCTTTACTCAGGATCGGATGTATCTCTTTTAATTCATCTGACGCTGTGATGAATTTTAAAATTCGACCGTCTTTTATAACTGATTTAAGCAACTCTTTTGTGCATGCCAAACTTTCTTGTCGTTTGTTTTCTGGCATGACGCGCGAAATCTCATTTATGGTTTTTAATATATCTTTTACAGAATTTATTGCCTTTGCTTGATTTATTTCAAAAGTAAATCTAAACTTGTTAAATTTTTTTTGCTCCTCTGTAGTCAAAATAATATCGCTGTTATAAAACTCTTTCATAAAACTCTTATATAATTTTTCTACCTGCTTAAAATCGTCTTTATTTTCATTTTTGTCATGAACAAGTTTATTTTTTCCGCCGCAAAACTTTCTCAGAGCGTCATATTTTTCTTTTACCGAATCGACAGCATTAATTTTTTGTAAAATAGAATTATCATCTGGCCGCAATATATTGTTTGCATTATTATTTCCAAGGTCTAAAAAAGAATCTTTGCAACATTTTGCATTTGCTGGAATATCAATCGCTTGAGCAAACTCTTTATAAACACCTAAGATTTTATTTATATGATCAACAAATTCTGTGCTATGATCAATATCATTTATTAAAAATTTACCTAGATTACCTAAAACAGGAACAAACCAATTTTTGTCCATATTTTCATCAGTTAAACCTTCTAGCTCAACTTTGTCATTTTTTATTACCGGTTTCAATGTTTCAACATCATTAACTATCTTGAGCAAAAAATCTCCGTTATTTAAAAAAGCTTTTACAAAACTTTTAAACACATTCGAATTGCCACCGTCGCGAACAAAATTATCTTGCACCGTTTTTAAAATTTCCTGTACCTTGCCAATTATTTCAACCTGAGAAAGATCATCATTTAATAAAATATCAATTAAATTCTGCGCTAATCCATCAAAATTTTTATTTCCATTTTTGCCAACCAATAAAATACCAAAAATTTTTTTTGTTCCTTCTGTAATGACGGATATTTTTTGTTTTTTCTGATCATCATTATCTTTATCATTTGGCAAGTGATCAATAATTTTTGCAACAGATTCAAGAATTGATTTTAAATCTTCATCTTTAAGATTATCAAAACGAACTCCAAAAAGTTTTAATCCATGCTTTAAAATATTTGCTTGCCAAGAATCTTTGTCAAGTATACCATCAACCACATTTGTTAAAAAATTTTCGTCACTACAAAAGAATTTTACGAGATTGTTTAATGCCTTTAACTTGTTTTCGTTTTGAGTAACAACAGCTAAAAAGTTTTTGATTTTAGCAAAGTCTATGTTCTTAGCTTTTTTATCATCTTTTTTCTTAGGTTTCTCATTAAAGATCTTATACAAATCAAGCAAATCTGGCAATATCTCTCTAATGTTATTACTCAACTTATCAAATTTACCCGCAAAAAATTTTAATCCAGAAATTAAAATCTCTTTCTTCCAAGTTTCTTTTTTCTCTTTGTTTTCATGTTCTTCTTTATTAATCTCTTTGTTTTTAGTTTCTTTTTTATCAGATTTTTGTTCAAATATACTAGTAATTAACTTTTCTAAAAATTTCTCGTCAGATAAAAAAGGTTTTATAACTTCACATAACGCATTCCATTTTTGCCATTCCTTATCTCTATTGATATCATACAAAAATTTTACTATTTGATTAAAATTCACTTTACCATCTTTATCTTTAAATTCTTTAGGCAACGAAAATACAATATCGATCAAAGTATCAACCGAATCTTTCATTTGATTCAAATTTTCATTTTTGTTCGCTTGAAATAACGCGTCAATAACATTTTTTAGCTCTGAGGAAATCGTGGATATTTTATTTTTCTTACTTTCATCGCTATCTTTATCATTTGGCAAGTGATCAATAATTTTTACAATGGAATCAAAGATTAAATCTAAACTTTTATTATCGATTTGGTCAAAATTTCCAAGCCCAAAAATCTTTAACCCGTGCAACAAAATCTCTTTTTTCCAAGTTTCTTTTCCAAACATTTTAAATACAATCGGTAAAATCAACACTTTTAAATGATTTTTTTCTTTGTCTTCCAATTTGCCCCACATGGCTTTTAAAAAACTAGCTGTGATATTTTCTTTTTTTGTATTGTCAACTATTACCGACGGATTTTGATTTTTATCAATAAACAAATAATCTACTGATAATTCACTAATAACAGAAGATACTTTCGTCAAAATAGTACCAATAAAATCGTAGTTATCATTTCCAGGCTCTTTTATCACATTTATTTTGTTCGCATTGTTTTCTTCTTTTATTATATTTTTTTCTTTATCAAGATTATTTTTTCCTTCAAGATTATTGTTTTCTTCTCCGCCAACTATCACATTTTTTATTTTTTTAGACCACAAAGCCATTAATTTTTTTGTTTCATCTGATGCCTTCTCTGGCATTTTTAATAAAGTTTTCTCCAAGATCGAAAAAATAAATTGTCTATGTAATTTCAATTTATCTTTGTCGTTTTTTATTTGATCGTTGCAAGTTAAATCATTATAAAAAGTGTTTATATAACCTATAAAAGATTCTAGTCCGATGTTACCTGATTTATTATTTTGTATATTTTTAAACGTACTTTGATATCCCTTAAGCATACCTGGAAACATTTTACCGAACTTATCATTGATACTATTATCCACAACGAGAGATTCAATTTTCACAGTGACAGCATTTAAATCACCCTTGTCAAAAAAGTCGATTAAAACTTTTAAAGTATTGTCGAACCCAAATTTTTCAACCAAACCTAAAATATCGCCATAACTGACTTTATTTTTCTGGCTCAAAAATCCACCGATTATGTTCCCGACAAGTTGAAAAACACATCCCGCATTTTCTTTTGTATCAAAATCTTTTTGATTCACCAAATCTACAGCTTTTTTAAACAAACTATCTGTAAGCACACACTTGCGGATTTTTTGTTTTTTATCTTCTTCATCTGTATACACATACTCAGTTTTTAACAAAGTCGATATCAATTGATTCTCAACGCCATTTTCATTTTGATTCCCTTTTTCATTATTCTCTTTATTCTCCTGATTCTCAACGCTATTTTTATCCTGATTTTCTTTTTTACATAAATCACAAAGATATTTAAGAGTTTCTTCGCCAATAACACAATTTTGCTCGATAAGCTTTTTAAAAACCCAACGTACCGATTTAATATCGATAGAAACCTTCTGGTCAGACAAAAATTTTGCTAATTGTTCTTTAAGGCTTGAATCCGAATCTTTGACAGCCGACTCTGATGAAGCTCCAGAACTAAACCAACCCCTAAAACCAGAAAAAAAGTTACCTACAAATGCAAGTGTCGTACTCTTCGCTTCATACTTAAACCCATTCATAAAATCCGTTTTTTTATTTTCAATCAAATTATTTTTTTCTTCCATTTTCTACTCCCCCTAAAAAACAGTACATGCAATAATATTTTTATTTTAATACATAAAATTTAGTTTGTCAATACTTTATTTAAAAAATTAATTTAAAAAATATGTAGTTGGACAAAAAATAATTTCAAATCATATTTACAGCACAACAAAAAATTTTTATATCCAATTAAATTTTTATAAATTTAGGGATTCGATTTTGAAAAACGGCATAAGAATCAAAGCCGATTTTTTTTAGCAAATCACAAACTTTATTAAACTCATAAGCAATATGCTCCGGATTATGTGCATCGCTACCGATTGTAATTATTTTTCCGCCAAGTTTTTTATATAACTGCAAAATTTTTTCGTGCGGATGTTGTCGCATAAAATCGCGTCTGAATCCCGAAGTATTTATTTCTATTCCTTTATTTTGTTTGATAATAATTTTAAAAATCTGCGTGAGCAAATCGAAATAGTCATCGGGATCAAAATTTTTATCCTGATTCGGTGCATAACGAATTACATAATCCAAATGCCCAACAACACTATAATCCGTAAAAACAGCTATATTTTTTAGCATATCCTCAAAATAATTATAAAAAACATCTTGCTCAGGTACAAATCGAATTGAATGTTGAGAGGCAATTACAAAATCAAACTTATGTTTCTGAAGAAAATCGGAAATTTGTTCGTGATATCTAAAGTCAAGACTAACTTCCGCCCCAATTAAAATATTTATTTTTGATTTGAATTCGGCTTTTAAATCATTAAGTTCTTTAAAATAATCCTGGACATAATTTTGGAAACCAAAGTCAGGAAATTCTACATGATCAGTCAAACAAATGTATTTTAAATTATTATCCACCGCAGAAATAATTTGGTCATAAATATTTGTTTTTGAATCAGGAGAAAAATTCGAATGAACGTGAAAATCTGCTAAAATCATCTTTTGCCTCCAAAAAAAATTTTAATTTAACCACACGATTTGATTATAACATTTTTATTTTTGCAAACGAAAATATTTTTATTTTATGGGAGAAGGTTTTTCATGGAAAAAAATTATAAGGACGATTTAATTTTAGGATTAGAAAAAATAAATGTCGAGTACGATGATGAAAAAATAAAAAAGTGTTTGGCATATATAAATTTTTTGCTTGCGTATAATCAAAAAATTAATTTGACAGCGATAAAAAATCCACACGAGATTATTTTAAAACACTTTTTAGATAGCTTGGCGATTTTAAATTTTATTGAGATAAAAAATTTTAAAGTGATTGATATCGGAACAGGAGCAGGATTTCCTGGCGTGCCAATAAAAATTTTTTGTCCCGAAATAGAATTGACGCTTTTGGATTCGATCGAAAAAAAAATAAAATTTTTGTCGCTCTTAAAAAATGAATTGGGTTTGCAAAAAGTAAATTGTATTAATGCACGGGCAGAAGATTTTATTAAAAAAAATAATGCAAGGGAAAATTATGATTTGTGTGTGTCGCGCGCAGTTGCAAAATTAAATGTTTTAAGCGAAATTTGTTTGCCATTTGTAAAATTAAATGGTTTTTTTGTGGCGTATAAAGGTTTTGAAATCGAAGATGAGTTTTCAAAAGCAAAAAATTGTATAAAAAAACTTGGCGGTGGCAAAATAAATATAAAAGACGTTAATATTTTTGATGATGAAAATAAAAATTTTATAAGACATAAATTGATTTTTGTCACCAAATTATTTCACAGTGAGTCAAAATTTCCGCGTGATTATGTAAAAATTTTAAAAAAGCCGCTGTAAATTAAAAATAAACGTCGAAATTATCTCGTTAATAAAAAATCACACGAAATATAAAATTTGTTCGAGGTGATTTTTTTGTGTGCGAGAAAATAAAAAATAAAATGCAAATCGAATTTGTGAATATAAAAAAAATAAACGTGAGTCCATATCAGGCACGAAATTTTTTTTCGAATGAGAGTCTAAAAAGTTTGACCGACTCGATAAAAAAATATGGTTTGTTGCAGCCGATTTTATTAAAAAAAATAAGTGTTGATTTGTATGAAATTATTTCGGGAGAGAGAAGATTTCGGGCGTGTAAATTATTAAATTACGATGAAATTCCGGCGTTAATTTTTGATTTAAAACAGAAAGATTGTTTATGTATGGCTTTGGCAGAAAATATTATTAGAAGTGATTTAAATTTTTTTGAAGAGGCTGAGGGCATAAAAAATATTTTGATTGATTGTGAAGTTTCGGTAAATGATTTGGCGGCTATTTTAAATAAAACAGAAGAAGATATTTTAAATAAATTATATTTGCTTGGGCTTGGCAAAAATATAAAAGAAACGATATTAAAAAATAATTTAGGCGAAGAATTTGCGCTCGAGATATTAAAAATAAATTCTGAGCAGACACAAAAAGAAATCTTGGACAAAATAATTTATTATGGCTTGAGTATAAAAACGACAAAGCGAATCATAAAAAAAATATTAAATAACGCGCCCGAAAATAAATTTAAAAACAAAAATCATATTTGTGACCTGCGAATTTTTTTAAATACATTAAAACAAGCAATTGCCATTACAAACGCTTCGGGTTTCGATGCAAAATATAATATTACGCAAGATAATTTGTCAGAAATAAAAATTAATATTCAGATTAAAAAAAAGCAAACAAAAAAACACGCCTGATATTTAGCATGTTCTAAAAAATATATTTATTGTGATTTCCAAAATAATAAGTTCATACGAAAATAAATTTAAAAACAAAAATCATATTTGTGACCTGCGAATTTTTTTAAAT
>CAMKTI010000006.1 GCA_946415665.1 uncultured Clostridia bacterium | reverse complement strand
TACCATCTCCCTTGCTTTTATTTTTGATTTGCTTTTTATGTGAACGCTGCCTAGATGAATTCTAGTTGCAAGGAGATAATATATGAATCCAAAACATATTAAGAAACCTTCACTGTTGGAAATTGAATCTGTTGCAAGTAGACGTGATTCATGCTGCATCAACTCTGGCAAAAACTTCATTTGAAACAGTAAGTTACCATTCCATATGACAGTTAAAATAATTATGGGTATACAAAAAATGAAATCATTTATGCATTTGACGCAGCACCAAACTTGCCTCTGCGTTTGTTCAGCAACGATGCTACCAATCCGGATAATGTTCCATCTTATTGCTCCGGTGCAAATGGTCAACAACTGTACATACAATCTATTGCGCTTAAATGCGTTCATACGGATGTCATTATGCAAAAACGTCAGGATTTGAGTGAGCATAGCAGATCAAGTCTATGAATCATACAACAATATGTCACATATTCAAGAAAAAGGATGGTTTTTTCTTATTCGAATTTGTGAACTTAGATTTCAAATTGTATGTTTTAAAGTGAACGCAGGCCTTTATGAAACGATTTTTACAAATCTAGATGAAGACGATACACCAATTTTAGCAACTTCACAGTAGCATGTGCAGGATATTTTAAACATCACACAATATTAGAGGCCATTATTGCAAGAGATATCATTTCCATTAGGTCTGACAGACATCAATAACGAAAACTGAGAGTAAAAATATTGCACGGCTTTCTTATATAGAATAGAGTAGTATAAAGAATAAAATCTGTAATAAAAACTTTTAGTAAATGCAAATCCGCCTACTTTGTACGAAAGAAACAAAAAAAACAGCATGAAAAACAACTGTTTTTCTGCTGTTTCACTTAGTCAAAATTTTAACTTAATGACATTAGACATTTTGTTCACTCTTTTTTTGTGCCCTTTTTTATAAATTAAATTTGCGATTGTATTTGTTTTTTGGATGTAAAATTTTTCGGTTACAAACTTTTTATGCGATAAGTTTTGATTTTAGCATATGATAATTTTTTTTTGAGCTTGAATTAAAAAAAATTTTATGGCTGATTAGTCATAAATTTTTTTTTATGTTAATTTGGAATTTGTTTTGTGAATATAAATTTTTTTGAACTGGAGATTTTTTTATGAGGTATAAAAAATATAAAAATGGAGTAAAAGTTTTTGATATTAATGATTTTGATATTAAGCAAACTTTGGAATGCGGACAGTGTTTTAGATTTTTGGGTGAGAAAAATAATTATTTTATTATCGCCCACGGAAAAAAATTAAATATAAAACGGGATGATAATAAAATTTTTTTTTGGCCGTGTTCGATTGATGAATTTGAAAATACTTGGATTAATTACTTTGATTTGGAAAGAAATTATGCGGAGATAAAAAAAATATTGGCGCAAAAAAATAAAATTTTAGCTGAAGCGATAAATTTTTGTGGCGGTATAAGAATTTTGAATCAGGAAAAATTTGAGACTTTAATTTCTTTTATTATCTCGCAAAATAATAATATCCCAAGGATAAAAAAAATAATAGAAAAAATGTCGCGTGAGTTTGGCAATGAAATCGAAAAAAATTATTTTGCCTTCCCAAATTTTTCGCAATTAGAAAATGCAAGCGAAGAAAAACTTATGAATTGCAAAATGGGATTTAGATTAAATTATGTTTTGGATGCGTTGGATAAAATAAAAAATGGTTTGGATTTAGAGAGTTTAAAAAATCGCGAAACAGAAATTATTAAAAAAAATTTAATGTCGATAAAAGGAGTTGGCGATAAAGTTTCGGATTGTGTTTTATTATTTGCTTATGGTCGGCGCGAAATTTTTCCGATTGATACATGGATTAAAAAAGTATCGCAAAAAATTTTTTTTGGGGATAAAGATGCGGATATAAAAAGAATACATGAGTTCGCAAAAAATAATTTTGGAGATTTAGCAGGATATGCGCAGCAATATTTATTTTATTATTTTCGTGGCAAAAAATTTTAGAAGTCGATTGACATAAGCCAATAACCATCGTTATCAAAAATATTTTTTGTTTCGTGGCATAATTTAAATTGCTGGAAGCCAAATTTTTGCATACAAGTTTTATATTCGGATTGATATTTATCTGGCACGCCAAAAATAAATTTGTTTTGATTATTTTTTTCGCGCCCCAAAATAAAATGTTTGTTTTTTAAATAAGCATAAAATATAAATGGATGATTGATTAAATTCCAAAAATCTATTGGCAAAAAAGATATTTCTTTGAGAGATAAACGAACCCAGTCTATCTCTTTTTTTTGTGTTTCAAACGGTTCTATCGGCTGATTTATTTCGAAAAGAAAATCCAAATCGTTTTTTGTTTCGCAATTTATTTTTGACAGATTTTTTTGTGTCATGAAATCGGTTTGTCGTTTATCATCAAGTTCTTTTTTTATTTTTTCTGCCATAATTCTAAAAATATCTGTGTTTTGATTTAAATTTGTTTCGGATTCATCTTTTTTTTCTGTATCAAGAATTTTATTTTCGTGAGATTTTACTTTCTCACCATTATTTTTTTCTGCGTCAAAATTTTTATCGAGTTGATAATTATGATTATTTTTTTGGTTGATATTTTGATTTGAAACATTTTTTTCTGTCTCGGATAAATCGTTTTTAATTTTTGTTTTATTCTCATCGTCGCAAATTTTATTTTCGTCAAATTTTGTTTCTGCATCATTATTTTTTTTATGCTCGCAATCCGAATTATTTTTCTCGTCTAAATTTTTAACCACGCTAATTTTTTCTGCTTCAATCGAATTAATTTTTTTTACCGGGTCATTGTTTTTTATCTGATTTTCACTTTCAAAAAAATTATTTTTAAAGTCATCATACCAATCCATGTGAAAATTATTTTTATATCCTTCAGCAACTATTAAAATTTTATCTTTGGTTGTTAACGCGACAATATTTATCTCTTCACAATTTAAATTTTTATTTACGGAATTATTTGTATCGAAATTAAAATTTAATTCTCCGTATCCTCGTTCATCTATTTTTATTTCGCCAATTTTGTTTTTGTGAAACGAATTTGTTTTTTTGCTTATCAAATAAAAATCATATTTGCCCGATTTTAAATTTTGTACCCAAACATATATTTGCCCAAAATTTCCATGTTTTTCGATTTTACAACGACCGATAATTTTTTTATTTTTAATCGCATAATTTGAATCGACTTGATTTAAATTTATAAAAAATCGATTGTAAAGCATAAATAAAAACCTCCAAACGCTTGTAATAATTTATATATATGCGCAGCAAAAAAATATATAACGTTTGAAAAATAATAAATGGTGTTATAAAATAAAGTGGCTTTAAATTTATTTTTAAAATTGGAGTGTGGAATTATAGTGAAGAAAAAAAATGTGATTGTGATGATAGTTTTGGCTTTATTTTTGTTTAGCAATATAAAAATTTATGGCGAAGAAAGAAATCGAATGAGAGGTATTTGGGTTACAACAATTTTTTCGCTTGATTATCCAGATAAACCAACAACTGATTCCAAATTATTAAAAGAGCAAGCGGATTTGATAATAAACAATTGTAAAAAAATGAAAATGACGGATATATTTTTGCAAGTTCGACCGTCGTGTGATGCTTTTTATAAATCAAAATATTTTCCATGTAGCAAATATTTAACAGGGCAACAAGGTCTTGCTCCAGAAGATAATTTTGACGTATTGGATTATTGGGTAAAAAAATGTCATGAAAAAAAAATAAAATTACATGCCTGGATAAATCCATTTAGAATCACGAAAAATGGAGATGAAGAGTTTAATTCGCTCGACAAAAATAATCCTGCTAAAAAACATGCGAGTGGCGAAAGAAAATGGGTTGTAAAATATAAAAAGGATGGAAATTATTATTTTGATCCGGCAATTCCTGAAGTAAGAGAATTAATAATTAATGGTGCGGTTGAAATAGTAAAAAATTATGATGTCGACGGAATTCATTTGGATGATTATTTTTATCCCGGAAAAGAATTTGAAGATGATGAATCGTTTAAAAAATATGGGCAGAATTTTGTTAATATAGACGATTTCCGTCGCGATAATATAAATAAATTAATTAATGAGTTAAATAAACGCGTGCATGAAGAAAATAAAAAAATAGAATTCGGAGTCAGTCCGGCAGGTGTTTGGGCAAACAAAAAAACACATCCGGAAGGAAGCAAAACACAAGCTTTTGAATCTTATAATAATTTATATTGCGATAGTTTATATTGGATAAAAAATAACATGGTGGATTATATAGCTCCACAGGTTTATTGGCAGATTGGTCATGAAAAAGCAGATTATAAAACTGTGATTGATTGGTGGAATGAAAAAGTAAAAAATAGTAAAGTTAAATTATATATTGGAATGGCGGATTATAAAGCAGCTTTAGAAAAAGATAAAAAAAATGTTTGGTATGGAACGGATGAAATAAAACGGCAATTAAATTTGAATAAGCAGTATAAAAATATTTTGGGTGAGATTCATTTTAGATATAAGTTGGTAAATGATTTTGATGAGCTGAGAAATTTGTATGTAAATTGATTTTTGGTAGTAGAAATTTAATATTAAAAAATTAATCTCGGAGGTAATTTGATTTTTATCTCGGAGATTTTTTTGTGTGTATATATTTTTTTAATTACGTGTTTTAGGTTGATATATAAAAAATTTTTTTAGAGTTTTTATTTTGATTTAAGTGACATATTTTTTTTTGCGCTGAATAAATTTGTTTTATAAATTAAAATTTGGAGTGGAAAATATGTCTGATGATTTGATTATGAAAAATATTTTTTTGAATAAAAAAATTGGTTTTCAGGAAACACAAATTTTACTTGAGGGAGATATTATTGTTCCGGATGTAAAACCTGATATGGCATCGATTTTACAAACACAGTCTGATATTTTTATTGAAAAGACAAATGTTTTACAGGATAAAATAAATTTTATTGGAAAGTTAAATGTACAAATCCTGTATCTCGCAAAATCAAACGAAAATAAAATTTGTAGCATAAATCATGTTTCGCAAATCGATGATTTTATAAATATTGATAATATAAATCCGCAAATGTTTTGCGACTTAAAAGCGAATATAAATAAAATTGATTATAAAATGTTGAACGATAGGAAGATAAATTTTAAAGCAGTAATAAATATTACAGCGGAAGTTCAAGAAGAATATCAAAAGGAAATTATAAGCAGTATAAAAAATGCGAATGAAAACCAGTTGTTGAAAAAAAAATATTTGGTAAATAAATTAATGGATATAAGATTTGATCGTTTTGTTATTAAAGACGAGATAAATTTGATTTCGAGTAAGCCAAATATAAATGAAATTTTAGAGACGGATATAAATATTATTCAAAAGGATATAAAAATTTCGGAAGGAAAAATTAATGTGAGCGGTGAATTAGTTTTAAAAATTTTATATTTGCCACATGAAAATTATGATTTTCCAATCGAAGTTTTTGAACATGAAATTAATTTTAATGGTTCTTTTGATGTCCCAAAGGCAAGAGATTTTATGTTTTGCGACGTAGATTTATTTGTGCAAGATAAATATATTCAGGCAAAAGCAAATCAAGATGGCGAAAATAGATTAATTGACATAGAAATTTATGTTGGGGCAAATATAAAATTAAATACGCAAGATGGATTTGAAATTTTAGAAGATGCTTATTTGATAAATAAAAAGCTTGATATAAAATACGAAGTAATTAATTTTCAAAATATGGTATGTAAAAATAAAATGCAGACGCAAATAAAAGAAATTATTCAGCTTGAAAAAAAATGCCCAGATATTCTACAGATTTTAAAAATAAATGCATGCCCAAAAATCGATGACAGTCATATTATTAACGATAATTTGATTGTAGAAGGAATAATTTGTGTAAATGTTTTTTATCTGACAAAAGATGAAAATGCATTGTTAAATTCTTTTGATACTATTTTGCCATTTAAACAAACAATTGAAATGCGAGGAGCATTACCTGATATGGAAACTGATATGAATATAAAACTTGGATATTTAAATTTTAATTTATTAAGCCATAACGAAATCGAACTAAAAATTTTATTGGATATTAATGCTTCGATCGAAGAAGAAGAGAAATTAAAAGTTATTACAAATATAAATTTTGATGATATGGATAAAGAAATTTTAGAAAACTCTCCGAGCATGATTGTTTATATATCACAAAAAAACGATACACTTTGGCAAATAGCCAAAAAATATAATGTAGAACTCGATGATTTAAAACAAATTAATGATTTAGACAATGAAATAAATCCAGGACAAAAATTATTGATTGTAAAAAATGTTTGTATAAAATAAAAAACAGACGATTTAAATCGTCTGTTTTTCATGACCATCGACTTCGTATATTGTTTTTTTATTATTATATTCGTTTGCTTTTTTACTCATGGTATCTTTAACACTGCTTATTTTTATTTGTGTTTTCTTAAGTGAAGGGTTTAATTCGTAAGACTCTATATTTGGAGGCAATTTGTTCTTTATGTTATTTAACAATGACTGCTTAGAATTTTGATAAATACGGCCGATAAGAGGAACATGATTCCAAAAGTTTACCCACCATTCAATTCTTTTTTTTTCTTTTATTAATTTTTGTTGAATCGATTTCGATGAATTATTATAAGTTATATCTAAATTGACCAACTTTTTTATTGGCAAATAATCGACAAAATTTTGGGTTGCTTGGTTTAAACAAAAACTTTTTATCTCTTCGTTGCTAAGTGATTTAATAAATTTCTTATATGATTTCTTCATTTGCGGTTGTATTTGTGTGTTCCCATTGTTTGTTTTGAAATTATCGTTCTGATTTTCTGACATCGAAAGTTTGTTTTGTACCATCCTTAAAAACAATTTATCATTTGCAAAATTAGATTTGGAGTCTTGCAAAATAATTTCGTCTAAAGCTTGTACGCTATATTTTTTATTTAAATAAAACTTTTGAAATGATTTTACACTAACCAAAATATCTATCTTGTTATCGTTTTCAGTTTCTTTGAAAAAATCATTTGTACCAATGTTTTCTAATTTAGAATTATCTTTGCATCCGGTCCAAAAAACTTCTAATTGCTCGCTGTTCATATTTTCTAAATTTAAATTTTGTAATTGCTGTTGTGTTATATTCGTTCCAATTTTTTTGATTATGTTGGAATTAATCTTGGAAAGTTCTTTGCGTTGTAATATCTGTTCAATTTGTTTTTCGCTCAATGTTGGATCATTGTTCTCAAACAAAGCATTGATTTGTTCTGCTGTTGCATTTTCTAAATTTAGATTTTGCAGCTGACTCTCTAAACCATAGTAAAAATTCAATTTTGAAATTGGAATGTAGCAAAATTTATCGGTGTTGCTTAAAGCAATAAACTGTCCGATAGTAATGCTAAGTTTGGATGTGTCCTTACTAAAAGGAGACATACGTTGGTTTTCTTTGATAATACTAGAAATATTTTTTACTTGCTCTTCTGTTAATTTCGATGCAACAAACTCATTGCCCAAATAACAAATTTGATTATTATTCACCAAAATTTCTATTTGTTTGTTAGTTAAATCAAAACTTTTGTTTTCTTTGAAATGTTGGCCTAGTTGTTTAATTTGTTCTATTGTAAACGTTTCTATTACATCTGGATTTAGATCTTTTATTTTATTATTTTTAACTAAATTATCAATCAGCGCTAAATTTTGTTCAGGCGCCATATCTTTAACAATTGTTTTTTTAGAATTAAATTTGGTAACAATTAAATCGCTATTAAAACCCCGTAAAACATTTGCATTTAAACTACGGAAATTATCACTATTAATTAATTTTGCTTGCTGTTCCAGAGAAAAAGCATCACATGAACTAACTCGCTTCAAACAATCAGTTAAATTATCATTCTTAATAATTTTTGAATTCAAGTATTTAAATTTATTTTGTTCCATAAGTATAGATATTTGATATTCAGTCAAAGATTCTGTATTAAAAAATCCAATCTGTTCCTCAGATAAACCAACCAAAAATTCCGGACTAAGATATTTAATTTTTTCGCTTTTTAATAACTGTTCGATCTGCTCTGAAGAAAATTTTTTACATACGTCAACAGTCAAAAAATTATTTTTATAAAATGGCTCTTTAAACTTGGAAAAGTTTAAGTTCATAACATTTATTTTCCATAAAATATTTTGTTTATCATCTTCATTGTCGCTAAATAATATTTCAGGTTTGATTTTTTTGATTGCATTTGGCAACAAAAGATTACTGCCATTTTTAAACAATGATTTTAACTGTTCTGAACTAAAACAGGAAATATACGTCTCAAAAAATTTATCAATTGTTTTTTGATAGCGAGGTTTGGTTTCTTTTATCTCTATTGCCAACGAAACCAAATTTTCAATTGATGATAAATCTAACTTTAAAATTTTTTCTGTACTGAAACAATCTACACTATCCTCAGGGAAATATTTTAATATCTTGCATTTTATAATCAGCGAAATTTATTCAGTAGTTAACAATTTAATTGCATCATTTGAAAGATTTTCTGCTATTTCCTTTCCTGCCGCTATTAATCTTTGTTTATTAATTAATTTTTCTAACTTCGCCTTATCTTGCTCATTTTCTTTGCTTATTAAAATATTTTTGTTTAAATCTTGAATTTGAGATATAGTTACTTTTTTTACGTAAGTTATTTTATATGGATGAATTGCTGTTTGGTCAATATATTTTTTATTATTCTGTATCTGCGTGATTAATTTATTTGCGAGTTGATAATTCTCATCTGTTAAATCTTGCAATCGATCACATACCCACTCCTCATCTATCCGTTGTGATGGGTAAAGATGAATTTGTTCCTCAAACCATTTTTTTAATATACCAATGGATATGTTTTGCTTTTGTAGATCAAGTTTATTGTTGTCGATCAATTTTTTTAGCGTTTTTTTTGATAATTGGGAAAGACAATATGGTCGTAGCATTGGTAAAATGAGATCTATAAAATCGTTTTGATCTAAAAGATTTTCAATCAATAGCATAATATTCTTATGGAATTTATGAAATTGCCGACATTTTCCAGTATATTCATCAAGATATTGTGGCGCCATTGACTCTGGATTGTTTTTATCTCCATAATCTACACCCAAATTGTCAAAATAATCATCAAAATCATTAACAAAAAGAGATTTTTGGTGTTTAGTAACAAATTTTTTAATGGTATAACTCGGTAATTCCAAAATATTTTTCAAATCCATGTCGTAAATTTGTTTAACAGTTAAATTATTAATAATATAATCACTACAATCTTCTCTTTTTAAAAGAGTTAAACATTGTGCCGAACTGAAATTTTTTACTTGTTGTAAACTAAATTTTAAAATCAATTTTTTGGGCAAATTAGTTAGTACATAGTTGTCAAGATATTTAATCTGTTCCTGACCGATATGATAAATTAGATAATATAAGTTTTCTATTATTTGTCGTGGTGTTGCATTTTGATTTTTCATTTTTTGCAACTCGGTATTTAAAATTGGAGAAATTAAACTGCGCAATTGTTGGAATTTATCTGAGGTCTGTAATGTTTTCTGGAAATTATGCAACTCCGTTAAAGCTGTTTCCCTCAAATTTTGGCGTAAATCTTTTTATTCTTCTGTTAATTTTTTATCATCAAACAGTGCATTATAAATTGCTTTGAAGTTTGAAATGTTTTGCTTACGTCGTATGACCGTTTTAATATTATTTTTACCGAGTCTAAATATAAACTATTGATTTCATCCTCTCTCAATTCGGTAATTTTACTATATGGTAATTTACTAATAATACTTGCTTGATGAGCTGGTAGTTGACAAAAGCCAATATCATTACAGATATATTCAAAACAATCTTTACGGTTTAAAAGTATTTCAAACTGCTCTGGATTTAAACAATCTATTTGTGCCGGAGTAAATTTTTTTGTATTATCAATCGGAATTTGTTCAAGCAATTCATTGTCAAAATACATAATTTGTTCTTTTTGTATGTATTTAATTAAATTATTAGCATCATTATTATTTTCAAGTAATATTTTTTTTATATTCGGATACATCATTTTGTTTTGATTGTCATTTAATTTTTGATTCGATTTAGCCATTATGGTCAAAATTTTCATAATATTTTTGTCTGTCAAAAATAAAAATTTTATCGGTTCCCATTTAATAATTTCTTCTAGCGGTAATTTTTTAGTAACTTCCTTATTTACTGCTGTTTGCAAATCCTTAAAATTTTCAATCGTCTGTAGTGACATCAAAACTTTATCTACAGACCAACCTTTTTTATTAATCAATTCATTAGACTGTCCCTGTAATTTAGCTATATTATCATCAAGTGAACTTTGTTTTTGATTGCCATCAGTTGATTTGCGTTTAAAAGGATCCATTTTAAACACCTCCGCTAAAACCAAATACAATCGTAAAACCAAAAGCATATCAATATTATAACCTATGCATGCCAAAAAAACAAGTCATGATTAAAAAAATAAAAGTCATAAATATATTTTATATATGCGACATCAAAAACATTTTTTTGCGACAAAAAAACCTGCGTAACAACGCAGGTCATTAACAAAATAATTGTTTTATATTCAATTATGACAAAGGAGTCACATTAGCCGCCTGAAGTCCTTTTGATCCATTGACAATTTCAAATTCAACTTTTTGGCCTTCTTCTAAGGTTTTATAACCTTCTGTGTTAATAGCAGAAAAATGAACAAAAACATCATCTTCGTTGGGAACAGAAATAAATCCAAATCCCTTTTCCGCATTAAACCATTTTACGGTTCCCTGTTTCATTTGCAAACCTCCAAAACAAACAAAAAAACAATACAACATACTGCACGTACAACGTAACACACAAAAAATATTGTGTCAAGCACAAATTTATAAAAATTAAGTTGCATAAGAAATCGCACGTGTTTCACGAATAATTGTAACCTTTATTTGTCCAGGATATTCAAGTTCACTTTCTATTTTTTTCGCGATATCTTTTGCAAGCAATGGCAGAATATTATCATTTATTTTGTCAGGTATAACTATTATTCGCAACTCACGTCCAGCATGAATCGCAAAAGATTTTTCAACTCCATCAAATGAGCAAGCAATTTTTTCTAGATGCTCAAGGCGTTTAATATACGCTTCGAGAGTTTCTCGTCTGGCTCCGGGTCTTGCTGCCGAAATAGCATCCGCAATTTGTACTATCACCGCAATTCCGCTCGTTGGCTCAATATCTCCATGATGCGCTTCGATTGCATTAATTATTATTTCTGGCTCATTATATTTTTTTGCAAGAGAAACTCCGATCGCAATATGAGATCCATCAATTTCGTGATCAACTGCTTTTCCAATATCATGCAATAATCCCGCTCGTTTCGCCAATAAAATATCTAGACCTAATTCGCCCGCAATTATTCCGCACAAATTTGCTACTTCGATTGAATGTTTTAATGCGTTTTGTCCATAACTCGTACGATATTTCATTTTACCTAATAATTTTATCAAATTAATATTTAAATTTTGAATCCCAAGTTCATAAACTGCAGTTTCCCCTTCTTCAAAAATTTTATTTTCTATTTCTTGTTTAGCTTTTTCAAAAACTTCTTCGATGCGAGCGGGATGAATTCTTCCATCGGAAACCAATTTTTCAAGCATTATTTTAGCAATCTCGCGTCTTATTGGCTCAAAAGAAGATAAAACTATTACTTCGGGTGTATCGTCAATAATTAAATCAACACCTGTTAAATTTTCTAAAAGTCTTATATTTCTGCCTTCCCGCCCGATTATTTTCCCTTTCATATCATCACTTGGTAGTTCAACAACAGACACAGTCGATTCAATAACATAATCTATATTACATTTTTGTATCGCCATTATTAATATATTTTTTACTTTTTTATCTGCTTCAGATTTTGCTACAACTTGTGCTTCTTTAATAATTTTTCCGCAATCAATAGCAACTTCTTTTTTTACATCCGCCAAAATAATTTCTTTTGCTTCCGAATAACTTAATTGCGCAATTTTTTCAAGCTCTGATTTTTTTTGATTTACCATTATTTCCAAATTCAATTTTTGTGCTTCCACATATTCAAACTGTCGTTCTACTTCGTTTTCACGTTGTGAGAGTATATCGCGTTTTTGTTCAAACATATTTTCTCGTTGTAATACTAAATTTTCTCGTTGTCTTAATTCTGATTGGCGTTTACTTATTTCAGCTTCCGCTTCGCTTTGCATTTTTAAAATTTTTTCTTTCGCATTTAAAATTGCTTCGCGTTCTATTTCCAAAGCTTTTTTATTCGCGTCAGATATCTTTGTATCATAAATATTCTCAATTTCAATTAATCTTTTATTTGCATCATCTAATTTATTTTTTGCATCCGCTAATTTATTTTCAGCCGCTTTTATTATTTCATCTGCCTTCATTTCGGCCGATTTTATTTTTTTTTCTCCTATGTTTTTTCTAAACAAAATGCCCAACAAAAAGGCAATAAAAAAAATTATTAAACCAAAAAAAAATAATTTGATCCCCAAATATTTCTTCACCTCACAACCTATTAAATTATTTTAAAATCACGATTTAAAATTAAAAAAGTAAATCGTAACGACTAACCATTATATCAAGTTATGTTTTTCAAAATAAACTCGAAGTATCTGATAAAATATTTTTAAAATAACAAAACAAAAATTATATGTAGGAGAAAAATAAAATGCGTTTGCAAAAATTTTTATCTATGGCAGGAGTTGCTTCACGACGAAAATCTGAGGAAATAATAAAATCCGGTCTAATAAAAGTTAACGGTAAAATCATTTATGAATTTGGAACAAAAATAAATCCGGAGCACGATATTATTCTTTATAAAACTAAAAAAATCACAGTTGAGAATTATGTTTATATAATGCTAAACAAACCGGTTGGATATGTTACAACCGTTCGTGATGAATTAAATCGAAAAACAGTTTTGGATTTAATTAATTTGCCACAAAAAATTTTTCCGATTGGAAGATTAGATTTAAATACGTCAGGACTTTTATTATTAACAAATGATGGAGATTTAACATATAAATTAACTCATCCGAAACATAATATAAATAAAATTTATCTTGCGAAGTTAACAGGCGAATTAAAAAGTCATGAGATAAAAAAATTTTGTAATGGCTTAATAATAGAAAATAAAAAAACTGCGCCGGCAGAAATAAAAATTATTAGGCAAGAAAATAATTTTTGTTTAGCGAAAATAAAAATTCATGAAGGTAGAAAAAGACAGATAAGAAAAATGTGTGAAAAAATAAATCATCCGGTGATTGCTTTAAAAAGAATTGCGATTGGAAATTTAAAATTAAATATAAAATCTGGAACATATCGTTTTCTATCACAAAAAGAAATTAATTATTTGAAATCGATTTAGATGATTATATTTCACTATTTAATAAGTTTGGCAAAGCGTTGCGTTTGACTTTAGGAACATGATTCATATCTTGGCTTTTTATAATATAATTACCTAATGTTTGTGTTGTATTTGTCTTTATCGGAACGTTTAATAAAATTTTCGGACTGTCTTGTATTTTATTTGATTTTGATTTGTAAATCCCATATATAACTAAAACGCAAGCTCCAATCGCAAAGCTAATTATGCCTGCAATAAGATTAAAATATAAAATAGCAAGTGAAAGAATCAAAGTGATACAACTACCAATGATTAATTTTTTCCTCAGTGATTTTTTTGGTTTATTATCTTCTTTGTTTTTATCGTGTTGTTGTATTGAAATTTGACTTTCTTGTTCAAGATTATTTTTTTTTAGTCGCATATTGTTAATTTTATGAAACACGTTTCTTTTTATAACAAGATCAAGCTTGTGGATTGCTTGCGTATTTTTTACAGTTTGTGCCGTGTTTTTCAGCATTGATAAAAATTTTAATTTTGCTAGATGTTCAACACCATTTTTTAATTTGTCTATGGCTACTTTATTTTGTGCTAAATCATTAATTTTATAAAACACTTTTCTTTTAAATAAATTCTCAAGTCTTTTTGTCGCCTTTGTTTTTGTCGAAAGGTAATTTTTAACAAACGAAGGAAATTGACAAAGTATTTTAAAATAACCTTTCTCTGTTACACAAACAGTTTTTTGATTCAATTTTTTATCCAAACCAATTTGGATTAATTTCCTACTTGCTAATTTTTCTATAATACAGCGCTGCAATCTTTCAAAATCATCAATCTTAAAATATGTATCTGGGATCGAATTTACAGGATCAGGATATAGATAGTAGTCACTATTAATCGGCAGAGTATATTCTTTCGGCGAAAAATTTTCCAGTTTTATATTTAATAAATCGCACAGACTATGTACGCATTCATAATCCCCAAGCGTTAGAATAACACGTTTATATTTCTTTTCATTGTTATAGTCATAATAATTTTTAATTTCAAATTGATTATCAAAAAGGCATTTCAACGATTTTGCAACTTTCTTGTATGATAAACTACCTTTAGCCTTATCAAATCTAATAATATTACTCAGATCAACTTTATTTTCATTCATATCTAATCACCTAAATTTAAAATAAAAGCCTCGTTAATTATCTCACAAATGACAAATAAAAACAAATTACATATAACAAAAATTTTTGTCTGTTTACTGATTGAAAAATAGAATCAAAAAATATAAATTATGAACACCGTTTTTTATGTGTTAAATATGTCAAAAAAATAAGACGCTTATTTTTTAAGCGCCTTGTTTTTGTATAAAAAAATTTTTATGCTCATTGTTTATTTTTTGTGTCGATTTATTTTTTTAATACATACCACTCAAAGCAAAAATTAATGCCATCGTCATCAAATTATTATTTTTTTTTGCTAAACAATCTTGATCTAAATCATAAATTCCGTCGCTATGTTCAGAATTATTTTGCTGAGCCGTAATTTTTATTTGCGTGTTTAATTTATTAATTATTTTTGTTGCGGTTATACAATGCGTAATTTTATTTACCAAAATTTTTTCGTTTGAATTTAAAAATGGCTCCAACGCTTTTAATAATTTTATTTCCTTTGGTTCATGCAAATCTAATTCTCTTTGTTCTTTTTCCATGATATTTATTACGGGCTCAAAATATTTTTTATAAAACATATTTTTTATTGTTTCGACTGCTTCGTTTAAATCAGCGCTAATTTTATTTTTATCATTAAACATTTCAGCAACTTGATAAATCATATTTTTAAGCTCCCAAAACAAATTTTTTTATATCTATCAAACCCCAACCTTGTTGATTACGCGAATAATTTAAATCAACCGTGCTATTTTTTAATTTTAATTTTATTTGATTCGGAGTCAGCTCAGGATTTTTTTCAAGTAATAAAGCAATTGCACCGGAAACAATCGGTGTCGCCATCGAAGTTCCGCTCATAATCGCATAATTATTATCAAGCAAATTTAAATTTTTTGCCTCGAGGCTTCGACACGAAACAATATCTGCTCCCGGTGCAATTACATCAGGTTTTATTACACATTTGGAAGTAGGGCCGCGCCCCGAAAAATTTATTAAGCTGTCTCCGAAAATATTTACAGTTTTATTATCATCAGATGCTCCAACAGTTATAACTTTTTTGCTTGTTCCCGGAGATGTCACGCTTGATTTTTCAGGGCCATTATTTCCTGCGGCAATTACAACTGTGATTCCGTTGTCCCATAAATTTTCAACCGCATTAATTAATGGATCTTCAGAGCCGTCATCTTTTGAGCCAACCGATAAATTTATTATTTTTATATTAAATTTTTTTTTATTATCGGCGACCCATTGAAGTCCGGCTAAAACGTCGGCACTATTTCCTTTGCCCTCTGAATCTAAAATTTTAAGACAAATAATATTTGCATCCGGTGCAATACCAGAATATTTTTTTTGTGACAAAAAACCATTGCCAGCAATAATTCCTGCGACGTGTGTTCCGTGTCCGTTGTCATCATAAGGGATTGATTTGTTATTAATAAAATCTTTGAAAAAAATTATTCTGTTTTTGGGATAAATAAAATCTTTTATGGGTGAAATTCCTGTGTCAAGTAAACATATATTTATATTTTTTCCCGTATAACCATTTTTATTTACAAAATCAGCATTGACTGTTTTTTTTGCGATATTTATTTGCGCGGTTATGCTCGTGTTTTTATAAATTAATTTTGGATCGCACACAGATTGCAAAATATTTTTGTCTTTATTTTCGATTTCAAGAACAAAACTTTTTATAAACGGCAAATCATATTTTACTTTGCCGATGCTCTTAATTTTTTTTTCCAGATCTTTATCCAAAATATATTTTATAATATAATTTAAATAATTTTTCATGATCGCAAATCAGTTCCTGTTTTATAATCCGTCAAATTTATAATATGAAAAATTATTTTTTTGTGATATCAATTCTTAAATTTTTGTAGTTCGAGTCTTAATTTATCTGAAATAAGAGCAATAAATTCACTGTTCGTCGGTTTGCCTTTGTTAATATTTATTGTGTATCCAAAATATTTGTCTATTTCTTGTGATTTTCCACGATCCCAAGCAACTTCTATTGCATGTCTAATCGCACGTTCAACCCGACTTGATGTTGTGTTATATTTTTTTGCAACTGACGGATAAAGTTCTTTTGTAACATAATTTAATATCCCAGCATCTTTTACCGACATTACTATCGCATCACGAATATAATTATACCCGCGAATATTTGCTGGAATTCCGATGTTATGCAAAATTTCTGTTATATCAGATTCTAAATGATAATTTTTTAAGTTTTGCATGCTTGTTTTGAATAAAATATTTTTGCCAGGCAATATATTATTATTGAGTTCTCTTATTCGTTTGAGCAGAAATTCTATATCAAATGGTTTGAGTATATAATAATCTGCTCCGAGTTCGATAGCTCTTTGGGCTATTTTTTCTTGTGATAACGGAGAAACTATAATACATGTTGGACTGTTTTCATGGTTTTTTTTAATATTTAATTTTTCTAAAACCTCAAGCCCATCAAATTTTGGCATAACACCGTCCAAGACAACAACATCCGGTTTCAAATTGCAAATTTGGTTATAAGCGGTCATACCGTCATATGCCAAACTTACTATTTCGATATCTTTTTGCTTGTTTAAATAATTCCCGACAACGTCACAAAATTCTTTATTGTCGTCAGCGAATAAAACTCGGATTTTATTCAAAAATTTTCCCTCCAAAAAAATTAGCTTATTTTGTTTTTATTTAGCGCTAAATATTTTTGAATTGACATTATCGGTACCAATAAAAGGAATTATAATTAACAAATTTTCGGTTTACAACAAAAAAGTTTTACATTTTTAAAACTAAAAGTTACAGTAAAAGCCATTGTTTTTGTATCAAGGTATATAATTTACATAAATATGTTTTTATTTGTATAAAAAAAAAGGAGTGTGTATCAATTTGATAGATTTTGAAAAAGAGCTATCTAATTTTAATTTGATTAAAGAATTGGATGATGTTGAAGAGGAATTAGAAGTCTCCAATACTAAGGATATCCTTGATTTTTTAAAGGAGATTATTGATTTGCTAAATCGGATTTATTCGAAAATAAAGGAGTAATTTTGTATGAGATGTCCGTTTTGTCAAAATAAAATTATGAAATGTAAAGTTTGCCCGTTTTGTAAATCGAATTTAGTTTTTTGGAAAAAAGTAATCGACTTATCAGACGTATTTTATAATCGTGCACTTCGAGAAACGAAAAAAAATAATTTATACACAGCAAAAAAAAATCTGGAAAAAAGTTTGCTTTTATCTCGAAAAAATATAAATGCCCAAAATTTATTAGGGCTTATTTATTTTAAAACAGGAAAAATTGCAGATGCGTTAAAACATTGGGTAATAAGTAATTCGATTGAAAAAAATAATTTAGCAGAAAAATATATTTTGGCGGCACAAGAAAATCCAAAAATTTTGGATATGTATAACGAAGCAATTAAATTTTATAATTTAGGCTTGGAATATATAAAGCAAAATAATGATGACATGGGAGTTATTAATTTAAAAAAAAGTTTAGAGTTAAATCCGAATTTTGTTGATGCGCTAAATTTATTGGCTTTATGTTATTTATATCAAGAAAAAAAATCGGAAGCACAAAAATTATTGGATCGAGTTTTATTTATAGATAAATCTAATTTGCTAGCAAATAAATATTATAAAAATTTTATTGCCGATGAAATTCATGAATCCAAACAAAATAAAAATTTAGTTAAAAAAAATTACGCACAGATATTTAACTTTCCAGCAATAATAATTTTTCTTTTAGGGATGATTTTTTCTGGCGTGATGATTTATGTATTAATTTTTCCGACGCAAATAAATAATAAGAATAGGATTATAAAAAATCTCGAAAAAGAATTGGATGTCATACAAGAAAATTATAATAGCTTAAATGAAAAATTGCCCGCGGTTAAAAAAGAAAATGATGATTTGTTGAAAAAAAATATCGAGCTCGAAAAAAAAATTTTGCTTGAGGAAAATAAAAAATTATTGGCGGAAGCTGAAGATTTATATAAAAAAAATAAATTTGTAGAAGCTGGAGATTTAATTTTAAATATTAATTTTGAGCAGGAAGAAAATTTGCCAGATGGAGCGATAGAATTAAAAAATAAAATTTATTTTCGCGCAGCAAGATATTATTATGAAAATGCTTTAAAATTTTATAGACAGAAAAATTATGAGCAAGCGAAAAATAATTTTAATAAGGCTTTGTTATTTGACGATGGGACTTTTAAAGATAAAATAAGTTCTTATTTGGACAAAATAAATTCTGTCGCGGAATAGATTAAAATTGAGCTAATAAAATCAAATAAAAAAAACTACATGTTGCAGCGTGTAGTTTTTTGGTTTGCATAGCAAATTTTATAAATCAAAATTATTTTTTTGGTGCTATTAAAAACTCATTCTTCAACTTTACTCCTGTAACTCAATTTTTTTTTGCCGAATACTATTTAATCAACCAATTATTTTTATTTGCTTGTCAAATTTATTCAATACTTCGCATCCATTTTTATTTACTAAGATCAAATCCTCTATTCTGACCCCAAGTTTATTTTTCAGATAAATTCCGGGTTCGACCGAAAAAATCATATTTTCTTTTATTTCTTCTTGATTGCGAAAACCTACTGTTCCAAATTCATGACATTCTAATCCGATTGAATGTCCCGTTGTATGAATAAAATTTTTTTCGTAGCCATTTTGTTTTATAAAATTGCGAGCTGTTAAATCTATGTCTCTAAATTTTACTCCGGGTTTAATTTTTTTTATCGCAGACAAATTCGCTTCTAAGACAATATCATAAATTTTTTTATCAAATTCAGATACATATTTATAAAAAAACGTTCGTGTCATGTCGGAACAATAATTATTTTTTATAAATCCAATATCAATTACGATACAATCTCCAGATCTTAATTTTGTTTGATTTGGGACATGATGCGGTTCAGCTGCGTTTTTTCCAAAAGCAATTATTGGCTCAAACGAAAATTTTTCGATGTTTAAATCTTTTTTTATCCGCCTTAAAATTTCTTCGAGCTCAAGTTCGCTTTGACTTTCGTAAATATTTTTGATTAGCAAGCTCATAACTTTATCATTTAAAGCTGAACATTCACGCATAAAATTTATTTCTTCCGACGTTTTTATTAGACGTGCATGTTCTAAAATGTCGCTGATAAAAATTTTTTTTGTATCAAGCCGTTTGCTTATTATCGGCAAAAAAAAACGCGCTGGCAAATTTTTGTCAATCAAAATTTTTTCTCCACGATACTTTTTTATTTCGTTAAAAAAAATTTGTATTGGATCATTGTCATCAGAATAAATAACCGTTTCTATTTCATCCATAACTTTATTTTCGAGATTAAAAATTTTGTTTGCAAATAATTTCTTTGTTCCATCAAAATTTAAATATAAGCAAAAAAATCTGTCACCCGGATCAATAAATTGTCCAGTTAAATAAAAAATATCGAACGGATTAGAAATTAAAATCTGGTTTATATTTTTTTCACGCATCAAATCAATTACGCGCATCATTTTATTTTCAAACAATTTCTCTCACTCTCCCAGAAATTTTTATAGCACCAAAAAAATATATTCTGCTATAAAGCAAAAATCAATCATCAAAAAACATCGCCATTAACTAGCGATATTTTTTTGTCATGAATTTTTTTAAACAATCTAAAGCAATACAATGTTTATAAAACACATGTTTAGCATCGATCAAAATTCACAAAAAAATAATTTATATCTTGACAAACAAAAAAATTTATTGTAAAATGAATACATAACAATGTTTTTTGTTTTTTTAATAAATTTTAGAGGTGATTTTTTATGACTACGTTGATTGCGAAAAAAATAGGAGCAAATCTTTGTATGTTTTTTGTTTTCCTTATTATTTCAGCAATTTTAGCTCCTATTTTAAGTGTTATTTTTGGAATACTTTCAGCAGTTACCTTTCCGATGATGTTTATTTTGTTTTTATTTCCTAAGGGCAAGAAGTGGCTTGCAAAACGCGTTAAGTGGGTGAAACAACTTAAAATCTGGCAAGTTATTTGTTTATTACCAATTTATACTGTTGTTTTTTCTACGCCCACATTGTTTGCGCTAAGTTTAATTTTGCATTGGCATTTGGCATCGACAATTGTTTGTGGAATTGTGGCATCGTTATTGGTAATACTTGTTGCCATGCTTTTGGTTTTCTGGTTAGGGCCATTTGGTCCAGATAAAGAATCAAAAAAGAAAAATGATCTTTCCATGTTTACAGGAAGTAAAGTTGCAAAACAACAACAAATCAATAGAAATATTAACGAACGTAAACCTTTGTCTTCGGAGTCACACAGCGTTTACAAAAAGTAAAGTTGCAAAACAACAACAAATCAATAAAAATATTGGCGAACATAAACCTTTGTCTTCGGAGTCACACAGCAATAAATTTACTGAACACGAGTAATTTTTCCCGTACACAATAAAAAAATATCGCTACTCACTAGCGGTATTTTTTTTGTCATAAATTTCTTTAAGCCAATCTAAGATGATATAATTCTTATAAAAAGAATGTTTAGAACCGATTAAAATTCACAAAAAAATAATTTGTATCTTGACAAACAAAAAAAATTGTTGTAGTGTTTATATGTTACATAAGTTGGTGTTGTTTTTTTTGGTAAATTTTATTGCTAGACTTATTTAAAAGGAGTGTCTTTTTATGACTATGCAGGCTGTGAAAGTGATAGGAAAAACGATTGGTGTTTTTATTGGTTGTTTTATCGTAGCGGTAATTATAGTTCCGATTATATGTGGTATTAGTGGAATACTCTCAGCAATTTCAGTCGCAGCAATACCTGTTATGCTTTTTATGCTTTTGTTTTCCAAGGGTAGAAAGATGTTGACAGAGCGCATAGTTCCAATACCTACTTGGAGTATCCCTGTTGTGTTATACGCTATTACTCTCATTTCTTCTCCACCGGTATTGTTCGCACTAAGTTTAATTTTACATTGGCATTTGGCTACAACAATTGTTTTGGGAATTGTGGCATCGTTAGTAATAATAATTTCTAGTGTTCTTATATTTTATTTTAAAGATTTAGTTTTCTTATTGTTTTTTTTTCTTTCTGGTAGTTTAAAGAAGCTATTCGATCTCAAGAAAAATATTTCTTTTTCTAATTCTAAAGAACTTTACATAGAAAATCAAAGCCAAAATAAATTTATTCAAAAAAATAAAAATATTAATTCTGATACCCCAAAATACGAAAGTACCGCTGGTATCACTACAAAATAAATATATTTCGCGTACGATGACATCTTTTTGGACAACATCTATGTGATAAGAAATAAAGGAAAAAATGAAATTGAAACAGCATAAAGATACAACCGAACATAGATAGAAGCGAAAGCATCGAGCGTTTTAGCGTATCGAGTAGCGATGCCGCGCCAACGTTTAAAATCAAGAAAAGTTTTCTTGACAATATGTAGAAAACAATAAAGTGTACGGTAAGGTTATTATATCTTTTTTAAAACCCTAAAACCTTTATAATCATGCTGTTTCACTCTACTGGGTTTTGGAAAAATAAGTGGGCTTGTATTTCGTGCAGTAATATAAGACAAAATTTTGTTAGTATCGTAGGCACGATTTGCAAATAATAACTTTGCATCGAGATTTTTGATCAAGTTAATAGCTTCTTTACAATCGGTATGTGTTCCATCTGTAACAATAAATTTTACTGGTATACCGCGCTCATTGATGGCTCAGTGTATTTTCAAATTGAGTTTACTTTTATTTTTGATATAGCCTGATTTTTTCCGCAAACCCTATTCGCGTGCTGATGTGCTTTCATATAACTCGTGTTTATCATTAGCCATTCAAATTTCTTGTTGCTTTTAAATAACTAAATAACCAAAATAATTTTTTCCACATACCTTTTTGTTGCCACCGAATAAATCTTTGATGAACCATACCCCACTCGCCATGATCAGGCGATAAGTCCCTCCACGGAGGTTTTATTTTAACTATCCAAATAACTGCATTGATAAACTTACGATTGTCTTTGGTTATGCCTCCATGTTGCCCAGGCTGATCTGTCAGGTGCGGTTTTATTAGTTTCCACTTTGCATCACTTATATCAAATCTACGATATGTTTTTTTTCCATTTTTATTTTGCTCCTGCTTTTTATTTCTCTTCATTATACTTTATTTTATAGTTTATTTCTTTTTTTTTTTATCTTTTTTGTGTAGACAGTATCTAAAACGCTGTATAAAATGCCAATAAATAACAAAACAATCATTACAAGCATAAAAATATTTTTTTTCACATCAAAATTATTATTCTGACTTGCTTTATTTTTTTTATAAACTTCCATCTTATTATTTTTTTTAACTTTTATTTTTTTTCGTATTTCAAACTTTTTATAATCAATTTTTTTTGCCCCATAAAATTTTTTTTCTGTAAAAGCCTTAATACAAAAATTAGTGAACTCGCTTGTTTTTCCATAAAAATCTTCAAAACCATATCTATCTCCATAAAAATTTTTATTTTTTTCTCCTATGGCTCGCGACGAAAATAAACTTTCTCTGCTTTCGCACGCAATAAAATTATTACAGCCTAAAAATTCTATTCCTACACCAAATTTTTTTTCTTCCAATAAAATTTTTTCCGGTAAATCAATTACATAATATCCCGGCAAATCAAATTTTTTTTCACATAAAAAATCGCTACGACTAACAATTTTTCCGTCTTCGTTTACTTTTAACAAAAAAATTTTTGCACGCGTATTATTTTCCGCCACAAAAATTCCAATTTCACTCAAAGCTTCTTTTTCGCTTTTTAAATCAAAAACGCTCGCAATATATCTTTTCCCGTCCAACATTTTTTTTTCTATCGCCGAAGTCATTCCAAAATAATCATTCTGATAAATATTTTCAAACTCATATTTTTCTTGCATATCAACAATATCTGACATAAAGCAACAATTTTTAGCAAACAATTTATCTTCATACGAAACATAAAAAAATCCCATATTATTTCCGTTTTGTCCCCAAGAATTTTTTACAATAAACGCGCCATTTTTTTTTGGCAATTCATTTTTTTTACTAAAATTATCTTTTAAATAATCATCATCCCATCCAACAATCGAAACCATATGATTACAATTTTCTTCATATCCACAATAAAAATAATTTTCAAATTCATCATCCAAAAATTTCTCATCAAAATAAATACTCGCAGCAACACTCCCCTTCTCATAAACAAATTTTTTTATCAACTCTCTATGATTTTTCAAACTCAAATCATCTTTCTTATCTGCATCGGGTATATAAATAATTTTCTTTATGTACTTCACCGGCTTTTTTTTTTGTGTTTCTTCATAATCTCTAGGCAAATAATTTATTTCATATTTATCATCTTTTTCTAAAACAGGTCCCCTTCCACTCGAAAAATATGCGCTCGCCATTTCAATATTTCCCGTCAAATCAAAATCAAACTCATATAAATTATTTACGCTCGCTCCCTTATTTAAATTAAAAATCATATTCATTTCCGAAAAATCTATTTCGCGCTTTAAATTATTTTCCTTTAAAAAATTAGTTTCCAACGTCGAAATTATTCCAAATGCCCAACACGGTCCTGATTTTCCCTGAGTTTTTACCGGCGTAACAAAACCTTCTTTTCGCGCATCATAACTTTCTGGCAAGTTAAAATCATAATTTTTTCCGTCATTTAAATAATCATGATCAAATCTCGAATTACAAAATATATTTTTCGCACTACAAAAAAAAACAAATAAAAAAAACATGACCGCAAGCATATTTTTTATCTTTTCACTCACAATCATTTTTTTTACATCCTCTGCAATTTAAACACCTACTCGCTTCTTGCAAAAATTCTTTTTCACTCCATGGCAAAATAATCTCATCAAAATCTTTTTTCCTTTCACAAGCCTTCCTTTTTTTCATTTCCAATCTTTCGCTTCTAAATTTATTTTTTACTTGCGAATTATTTTTTTTCACATCAGCAATTTCTTCTTTACAAATCAATTCTTTGCCCAATAAAAAATTATTCACATGCTCACAAACTTTTTTTGCATCAGCAATCGCATTAATAGCAATTCGATTTTTATTTCTAATTGCATCTCCAATACAAAAAATTTTTTTTTCGCTCGTTTCAAAACAATCATTTATTTTAATAGTCCCATCAATATTTTTTTCACCTTCAAAAAAATCTGCTTCAACATCTTGTCCAACCGCCAAAATAATCAAATCAAATTTCTCCGTCAAAATCTCATTTGTTTTAATAATACTTGCTCGACCATCAAAATCTTTTTCGCCCAATTTATATTTTTCCATAAACAAAATTTTTTTATTTTCATCATCAAGCAAAATTTTTGTCGGAGACAACAATTCCTTAAAAATAACTCCTTCATCAATCGCATCATTTATTTCGCTAATTTCTGCCGGCATTTCATTTTTCGTTCTGCGATAAATATTAATTACTTCTTTTGCATTTAATCTTATCGCGCTCCGACAAATGTCAATCGCTGTATTTCCTCCGCCGATAACAGCAATTTTTTTTCCGTCAACCAATTCTTCCATCTTTTTTTTATTCACTTTTATATTTCTCAAAAATTCTATTCCGTTATAAAAATTTTCTTCGCCAACACATTTAATTTTTTTTGCTTTCCACGCCCCAATCGCTAAAATTATCGCATCAAATTTATTTTTTAACTCATTAAATTTTTTTTTGTCGACTTTCATGTTTCCAGTAAAATCTATTTCTAACTCGTCAAAAAAATTTATTTCTCGATTTAAAATTTTTTTTGGCAAACGATATTCCGGAACGCCATATTTTAACATTCCGCCAGGCTCAGACATTTGATCAAAAACAAAAATTTTATGTCCCAATAAACTTAAAAAATAAGCACAAGAAATTCCTGCTGGACCTGCTCCTATTACGCAAACTTTTTTCTGCGGTTCAACATTTTCTTTTATCTCAAAATCAAACTTTTTATTTAAAAACATATCCGCCAAAAAAATCCTGATTTGATGAATATTTATTGCCCCATCTTTAAAATTCCGTGTGCATTTAAATTCACATGGATGTGGACAAATTCTGGCAATCGATGCTGGTAAAGGCAAATTTTCTTTCACCAAATTAATAGCATCCAAAAACTTTTTCTGTTTTATAAAATTTAATACCTCACCAATATTTATATGTGCTGGACAATTTAACATACATGGCGGCATTTTTTTTTCGTTCATAAAAAATCATTCCCTTAAATTTTTGATTAATAAAATTATATGACGAAAATTAATCGACAAAAATATCCTTACGAGAAAAATAATTTTTGAGAAATATAATTATGTCATCAAAATAAAATTATTTTCTCCTAAAAAAAATTACTTTTATTTGAAATATCGATTAAAAAAAATAAAACTATTGACAAACAATTTTTTTATTGATAAAATATTATCGCGTTTAGATTTGTACTTGTGGAATATAATTTGTTGCATACATTTAGACGCTTTTTGATGCGAATGCGGACGTTGGTCTGTATGTAAGTTTTGTTTTATCTTTTAATTTATGGAGGTTTTTTTTATGAATAGTAATAGTGGTTTTTATAATAATGGGGAGATATATACAAATAACAAGCCGGAGTCTCTGAATATAAATGTGTGGTATCGTAATCTCAATACTTCTATAGGTAATTCTAGTTTGTATGATACTCAAGGTTATATTCCTGTAATTAACAAAAACAATGTTATTACGAATCCGTATGTACAGAGTGAAGAGCAACAGTATGCAGGAACTGGTTTCGGCAATGTGCCATGCGATGAAAATCTCAAGCTTTTCACTGAACTTTTATTCGAGTTATCGAAGTATAATCCTGATTTAAAGGCTATTTTAGAAAATAGCGAGCTATCCGTAAATCAAAATCAGAATGAAGGGGTTACGAGTAATCCTTATGCAGTTAATATCGATACCGAGGTGAATCCGAATCCATTTTTAAGTAATATTAAGGGTTCTGGAAACAATGTTAATCTAAATAAGAATGAGAAAAATAATACTGAAGATAAAAATAACACAAGCGAAAACAATGTTAACATTTCCGAAAGTAATCCAATAGTTGCGGACATCACTGCGGATTCGATCTGTAATTTGTTAACATCACAGTATGCAATTATTGTTGATGTTTCGAAATTGCCAAAATCACCAAAGCAAATTGTAAATGAGTTGACAAGTAATAATGATTTAGACAATCAAACTGTTATTAATGTTTCGAGCAATAAATCACTAGTAGCTTTAAGTGCTGATCTATTTAATGATTTGATTTATTATTTTATAATTGATGCTGTGGCAAAAGAAAATTGTATGACATTTACTGACAATTGTGATCATAGTAAAGCATTGACAGATGTAAAACAAAAGATCACAGAATCATTGCAGAAACTTAGCCAGCAAATTGATAATTATACCCAAATAGAGAGTATCAATAAATGTGCTCCAGACGACATTAATCAGACAGTTAGTAATTTGAAAAATAATGTTGAAAATGGTGAGCTACAAAAAATTATTAAAGACAACCTAGAAAATAAAAATGAATCGAGCGGTTTCTGGGTTCAATTTTTGTGTAGCGTTTTAAAACGTGCTTCTTTTGTGTACAGCCTTTGTCAATTCTTTGCTTGTACGCAAAAGTTAAAATGTTTTGATACATTAAAACAAGCAGATATTGATAAAAGAAAATTTATGGATAAGCAAAAACTTGAAAGCGATCGCAAAAATCATTTAATAGATACATTTTTGTCTATCCTACAGATTTTGCTCCTACTTTCTTTGATCTTTGGATTTGGAGCGATCGCAAATGTGATATTAGGATTAATCGTTTTGGCAACATTTGTTTACAAATTTATTAACCAATATCCAAAGCAAAAACAGAAATTTTTAGTTTATAAGTTATTACAATCTAATTACTTTGGTGCTCTCGCGAAACGAAACGGCTTGGCATTAATACCTGAAGTGGCAAAAATTTATCAGTACGGAGAACAAACGAAAACTGATATCCAAAACATAGGCAACCAGAAACTCAATATTATTAGTAAAAATACCACTGGGTATATACAAAACCAACCTGAACAATATCCATCATATGGACAAATTAATCAGTCTCAAAATTTCAGTTAATAATAAATCCAATAAAAAAAATATCAGCCGTGATTTCATAAAAGATCACGGCTTTTTTGTTGCAAAAAAAAATACGACTCCGCAAAAATTTATAAAATAATATAGTTCCATTTAAGGTTTTTTATTTTTCAAGCGCGGGAATCTTTTTTTTATAAGATTAATAAAATTAGTCATCACTTAAAAAGGTGATTGACTTTTTTTATGTCGTATAAAAAAAAATTTCGAAACAGAAAAAAATTTTGTTTTGGGAAATTGATTTTTGTCATAGCCATGCTTTTTGTGGTTTTTATTTTTTTGCTTTTAAATAAAAAAATTTTTGATGAGATATTAATTCAATCGGAATCAACAATAAACAATAAAATAAATTTAGCGATTGATAGTGCGGTTTCAGATTTTGTAAAAAAAAATCGTTTGACAACAAGTGATTTTTACAATATAAATTTTGACGGTGGACAGATAAATTTTTTCTCGGTGAATAATATTTTAATTAATAAATTTTGCTGTAAACTAGCGGTTTATATTCCCGATAAATTTTTAAAAGATAGTAAAAGCAACGAAATAAATTTTTGTCTGGGCACATTTATAACGTCTTCTTTGGGGATTAATTTTTTAAATTTAACCTGGCCCAATATAAAAATAAAAATATTGCCTATCGGAAGCACGTTAATTGATTACGAAACAAAATTAATAAATGCGGGGATAAATCAAACGAATTTTCAAGTTTGGTTAAAAATAAAATTTAATTCTCAGATAATAAATCCGCTAAATAGAAAAAAATTTGTGTTCACGAAAAAAATATTTTTGGTAAATACGCTGATAAACGGACGTGTGCCGGATGCATATATAAACGGAAAAAATTTTTTAAAATAAATAAACGTGGGGATGATTTTTATAAGCAGAAATTTAACGTTGTTAACGGATTTTTATGAATTAACGATGATGCAAGGATATTTTAAAAATCAAAGCGCAAATAAAACTGCGGTTTTTGATGTTTATTATCGAAAAAATCCATTTGGTAATGGTTATGTGGTAGTAGCGGGCTTGGAGCAAGTGATCGATTATGTTTTAAATATAAAGTTTTCGAAAGAAGATATAGATTTTTTGAGAGATAATTTTGATTTTGAGGGTGAATTTCTTGAATATCTGCGTGATTTTAGATTTACAGGAGATATTTATGCGTTAAAAGAAGGAACAGTTGCTTTTCCGAATGAGCCGTTGTTAACAGTAAAGGCTCCAATAATTCAGGCGCAATTTTTAGAATCAGCGATTTTAAATA
>CAMKTI010000005.1 GCA_946415665.1 uncultured Clostridia bacterium | reverse complement strand
CGACAGATCAGCCTGGGCAAGATGGAGGCATAGCCAAAGATAATCGGAAGTTTATCAATACAGTTATTTGGATACTTAAAATAGGATCTCCGTAGAGGGATTTACCGCCGGATTATGGCAAGTGGGATACGGCTCATCAAAGATTTATTCGATGGCAACGAAAAGGTATGTGGAAGAAATTATTTGAGATACTGAAAGGTGATAAAAACTTTGAATGGCTAATGATAGATTCGAGTTATGTGAAAGCACATCAAGATACGACTGGGGCTCGCGTCGGAAATTAGGCTATATCAAAAACAAAAGGGGGCTCAATTTGAAAGTACATTTAAATTAATATGGTATTATTCTTACTGATGAACCACGTATAACGATGCAAAGAAGCCATTCATTTAATTGAGAATATTAGTGAAAAATTAATGTTTGCTAATCGCATTTACAATGCAGATGATATTTTTTTCTTATTTTAATTTTAACAAACAAAATATAAAATCAGTTAATTATTTTTATCAACATGATCATAAGCGAAAATTTGATTGCTTTCGCTATGTTATTAAAAATATTTTCCTTGCTTTAAAACTTTGGCGGGCTATAGCTGTTCATTATGCTAAAACTCTTGATATCCCAAGTACTCTGTTTTTATTCGTTGTATTTTTATGTTATTTTGATTTCATATAAAATATTGTTTGTATTAAGGTTAAATCTCTTGATTTAATTGTTTTTCAATGAATAAGAATATTTTATCTCTTGACAAATAAAAAAATATGTTATAGTATTATTACATCGAAAGAGAATATATTTATGGAGTAAAAAAATGAACAAAATGAATATTGATACCAGTGAAAATAATTATTTTTATTATGAAGATCCCTTTAGTGATTTTGTTGGTGAAAATAAAATTTTTAAAGAATCTGAAGAGGGCGGTTTGGTTTTAAATAATGTTTCAGGTTTACCATTTCAAGAACAAAATGAAACTATTGGTTTGGTTAGTGAGTTTTATAAATGTCTACATAAAAAATATGAAACAGTGAATCAGAAAACTCTCTGCTTTATCAACAAAGAGTTGTTCGAAAAATTTAAGCCGCTTCAAAATTTTATTTTTCGTAAAAATAAGCAGTCTCCAATCGAAAATAAAATTAATTATTGGGTTGGCTTTAGAAAAAAATGGTATTACTGGTTATTGTTTATTTTTATATTTGGCGAATTGAGATTACATTTTTTGAAAAAGAGGTTGCCCGAGCATAAAAGTGATAATAATTTGGATGACGCTCTTAATAATTTTTTCTCTAAACTCAAACCGTTGAGATGTTTTTATAGTACAATGGATATGTTGGCGCCGAAAGATTTTGAAGCGAAGAATATTTCTGTTAATGAGTTATTATTAAAGCACAAGAATATTTTTAAGTTTAAGATTATTACTCCACAAGAAAATGGAGTAATACAAAGCGGTATGGTTAGTCTTGTTCATCGAACTAAATTTGGTGACAAAAATTATTTTTATAAAAAAATGGATGTGTTGGAAAAAGTTCCAGACACCAGGGACGAAGAAAAATTAACTGATAAACAAAAGCAAAGTTTATCTATGGGAAATTACGATGGTGCAAATGAAAATGATGTTGTAATAGTCGATCCTATTTTTAGACAACTCGCCATGCCAATTATTGCGGAACATTTTGGTTTTGATAATGTAATTCCGACAGAAATTGCTTTTTTAAGAGAAGGGGAAAATTTAGAACCCGTCTGTTTAATGGAAGAAGCAAAAGGGAAAATTGGATATCAAATTTTTTTGTATTACGATGAAAATACTAAAGCAGAAGCAGAAAATTGTGATAAAAAGTATGATATTGAATTAGTTGACGCAAGTAATCCAGATTTACAAATAGAAGCATTAAAGTTAGCAATAGTTGATTGTATCGGATTAAATCTCGATCGACATGCTGGAAACATGTTTTTACACAAAACAAAAGATGGAAAGTTTAAGTTCACTGCAATTGATAATGATTGGGTTTGTTTGCTTAAACTAAATTTTTGGTACTTGTATAATTTAAGTTATTTTTTTACAGCAAAATTTCCACTTATCACAAGTAACCTTAAAGCGGAAGTGCTAAGTAAATTAAATGATACGGATGAAATAAAAAGATTAATGGCGAAACTTGAAGGGAAAATAAATCGCGGTCCCGGCGGGAAAAAAGTTATGGAAGCACTTAAGGAACGGATTAATTGTTTTAAAGGATATATTGATAAAGAATGTAAGGTAATTGATGAGTTAAATAGTAAGACAGCAGAAAGGTTTCTAGTACAATATTATGTAACAACAGATAATCCAATTTCAGCAATGATACCAGTTTCACAAATGTTGCATTCGGAAAAACTATTAAAAAAAACAAAAGATCAATCACTAGAAAACAGCAAACCAAAAACAATTTCCAATGAGACAAACATTATTGAAACATAGATTTGAATTTAAATTTTATTGTTAAATAAAAGACGTGAATTAAAATTTTTGGTTCGCGTTTTTTTGTTTGCTGGAAATTATAATTTTGTTGTGTGAAAAATTTTTTATACAGGCGATAAAAATTTTTTAAAGCAAATAAATATCAGTAAATTAAAATTTGAAATAGAGGTCAAAAAATATATACGTTTAAAGCAAAAATTGTGCTAAAAAAATTGACGGTTGGGAAATTATTTTTTCAAATTGTTTTTTTGTATCGCCGAAAAAAATTTTATTTCCAGACAAAAATTAATAAAAAAATAGTAAGATAATTATTAAAAAACGAGGTGATAATTTAAAATGATAAAATTTGATGGTGTAAGTTATATTTACAATCATGGTTTGGCTTGCGAAAAAATAGCTTTGGATAATATAAATATCGAAATTGATGAAAATAAAATTATTGGTTTAATAGGGAAAAGTGGATCGGGAAAAAGTACTTTTGTTCAACTTTTTAATAAATTATTAAAACCAACAAGCGGAAAAATTTTTATTGATAAAAAAAGAATCGGCTTGGTTTTTCAGTATGCTGAGAATCAAATTTTTGAAATAACAGTAGAAGAAGAAATCGGTTTTGGTATAAAAAAATATGCGCCAGAGAAAAAAATAAAAAGGATATTAGAAGTTTTGGATTTGGTTGGACTTGATAAAAGTTATTTAAAAAAAAATCCGTTTGAGTTATCAGGAGGCGAAAAAAGAAAAGTTGCAATTGCAGGAATTTTAATTTTGGAGCCCGAAATTTTAATTTTAGATGAGCCGACGGTTGGTCTTGATTTAAAATCGCAAAAAGAAATTTTGGAGAATATAAAAAATCTTAAACAAAAGTTTAATATGACTGTTATAATTGTTTCGCATGATATGAATGTGATCAGTGAGTTTTGTGATAAAGTTATATTTTTGCGCGATGGAAAAATAATTTTTTATGGTGATACATACAAAGTTTTTGATTTAAATGATTTTGATTTGGAATTACCTTGGACTAAAAAGTTGGCAAAAAAATTGGTTAAAAAAAATTTTTTTGTGCCGGAAAATATAATTTTATTTAATGATTTGGTTAAATATGTTGTAAAAAAAATTAAGGAGAAAAAAAATTGAATGTAGGAAAATTTTATAATGTGGAATCTGTAATTCATGATATCAGTGTCGAATTAAAATTTTTATTTTTAGTTTTGTTTTCGATTGAAATATTTTTTATAAATAAGTTTTGGGTCTATATAGTAATTTTATTTTTAATTTTGATTTTAATTAAATTATCGCGTGTGCCATTTAAATTATTTTTTAGGAACGTAAAAATTGTTTTGCCAATGATTTTATTAACGTCTGGATTAAATATTTTTTTTATAAGCCAAGGCAATGTGATATTAAAATTTTTTTTTATAAGAGTGACGGATTATGCTTTAAATTTAATTTTAACGATGATGTGTAGAATTATTACGTTATTATTTTTTTCGTTATTAATTATGTTTACGACGTCGGTTAATAAATTAAGTCGAGCAGTAATTTATATTTTCATGCCGTTAAAAAATTTTTTGCCCGTAAATGAAATAGCAATGATTTTAAATATCGCGCTAAGATTTATTCCTGTTTTGAGTGATGAATTTGATTTAATATTAAAAGCTCAAAAATCCAGACAAATAGATTTTGACGACAAAAATATTTTTTCCAAAGTAAAAAATTATGTATCGGTTTTAATTCCCGTTTTTATTTTATCTTTTAGGCGTGCGGATGATTTAGCTTTGGCAATGGAATCACGTTGTTATAATCCGGACAATAATAAAAAAAAAGTTTTGAAAAAGATAAAATTTGAACGAGTTGATTTTTATGCTTTAATTTTTATTTCTGTTGTGCATGTTTTAATTTTCTTCTTGATAATCTCTGGTTAAAGTAATTTTATTTGTATCTTCTAAATTTAAGTCGTTCTCATTTTTTTCAATATATTTATTTAAAGGAATGGTATTTGTTTTAGTTTTTTGAGGTTTAATATCAATGTCATTCTCATTTTTGCCGTAGCAAAACTTGATAATCAAACAAATAACACTTAAGATTAAAAAAGTTAGTGCTGCAATAAAAAAATATGTATAAACAAAAATTAATAAAGAGAAAATGATTGTCAGTCCTGAAAATATATACACAAAAAAATTTATATAGCTAGATTGTTGCACGGGCGTTTGTTGAAAATTATTTTCAGTTTTAATTTGTAATGCTACTTCGTTTTCGCTTACATCATATTCCAATAATTTATCCGGTAAAAAATATTCATTCTCAAATTCGGATCGATAATCGTTCGCATCCATATTATTTTTTTGCATGTCATTTGATTGGGATTTATATTTTTTACACGCTTCAAAAATTTCATTTTTAATTTTATCTTCAATTTGATTTTGATTTAAATATTCTCTAAAAGCATTTTCAAAGCCAATTATATTTAAACAACGCAAAATAACAGCTAATCTCTTGCCTATCATTTCCGATTGATTCGACAACATATTTTTATATTCTTGGTCATATGTTCTTTTACCATTTTTAATTTCTACAATGGTTTCACAATCCAAAAATAAAATCATTTGCTCTATAAATTTTTTGGCACCAACTTTTAAATAAAACTCGTCAAAAGCATTTGGATTGTTTTTTATTATTAAAGAACAAACTGTTTCAAACCTATAAGGATTTTTACAAAAACAAGATTTGAAATTGCAAGCCTTGTCCCCGTAAAAAAAATATCTTTCCAGCTCGTTTGTCGAATTTAAATAATCTACAAAAGTATTTACAAAATTCCAGTTGCAGGTATTTTCCAATGCTCTACTCACACCACATATCATTCTTTCCTCAAGTGTCCATCCATTATTCTCAACACTTTCAAGTCCATTAATCGAGTTATACATTAAGTATTTAACGTAACGCATAAAAATATTGCTTAAAATTTTATCGCTTATGCATGAATTTCTACAATTGTCTCTTTCTGTATTATAAACAACCCAATGCAAGTAATTTCTGTCTTTATAATGAAAAGCTAGCATTCCAGTTTGTGACGAATATAATGTTCTAGCTTCAGGATAACATTGTATCTTACCAACTAAAAAGGCTTTTCTTCGTTCAACGATTAAATCTCTTTGACAATAATTGATTATCTGTTCTTTGATTGTTAAGTTATTATTTTTTTCAAAGGCAAAACCTGTATGTTTTAAAGCTAAAATATCCAAGATAATCATGTGCTTTAACATTGTGATTATTGAATTTTTTTCGTCTATTGTTTTGTCAATAATACACTCAAATTTATGACCTTTTTCATGGTAACCACGCAAAACATCAATTCGAGGAATAGCACTTCCATCACCATCGCTTTTATTAAAAATTAGATCGTGCCCGTCAGAATAACAATCTGGTTCTTGTTCTTTTTTGTCGCTGTAACTTTTTTCTTCCAGAAAAGAAATGTATACATTGTCACTGACACAATCTCGTTTGTAATCGTTTAACTTTACTTCAAATTCATTATTATCCATATCCATAAAATAATCATGTTTTTCTTCTATATTGATATAATGACGTCGTTTTTCCTCACCGTAAATTCCTTTCCTCAAAAAAGAAAAATACATATCGTCAATTTCTTTTTCGGATTTACCATCAAAATTTTTTTCATAATCGTCTTTCGCTAATTCATTTGCTAACTCGATAATATTTTTTGGATCGTTAATAAATTCATCGAGCTCATCAAAATTATTTTCAATCACGATATTATTTTCCATTTATTTTCCCTCCTTTATTTTCATTTGCTCACGTAAAACATTATACAAAACTTTAAATTTCAAAGACAAACAAAAAAATATCGCATGAATTTTATTCGATGATATCATTTTTTTTATTTTAGTTAGCGTCTACACGAGAAGAAATAAAATAAAATTAAAATAACATAAAAATACACCGAACAAAGACATAAGCAACAAAGGCATCAAAAATTTTGGTATAATGAGTAGCGACAGCATGGCAACGTTAGAAGTATTTTAAATAATATTACGCAAGTGATAAGATTTTCGATCATAGTTACACTGACAAATATGATTGTGTTTTGTTGGAATAACTGGTTCTATATTTTATTTGTTAAGATAAAATAAAATTTCGTTTGTATCGTAAGCACAGTCCGCAAATACTAAGTTTGCATTTATATTCTCGATTAAATGAATAGCTTCCTTGCAATCGGCATGTGAATTATTAGTAACAATAAAATTTATTGGCGTACTATATTCATTTACGACTAAATATATTTTCGAATTGAACTACCTTTTGTTTTTGATATGGCTTAATTTTCTCCGCAAGCACCACTTAAATGTTGATGAGATTTTATATAGGTTGAATCTATCGTTAACCATTCAAATTTTTTATTACCTTCAAATACCTCAAATAATTTTTTCCGAATATCTTTTATTTGTCATCGAATAAATCTTTGATGAACCGTACCCCACTTGTTATAATCTGGCGGAAACTCTATTTTAAATATCCAAACAACTGCATTGATAAATTTCCGATTATCTTTGGTTATATCTTCATGTTGCCCAGTCTGGCCTGTCATGCGCAGTTTTATTAGTTCTCACTTTGCATCACTTATATCAAATCTACGATATGTTTTTTTTCATGTTTATTTTACTCTTATTTTTTATTTTTCTCCGTTATACTTTATTTTATAGTTTATTTCTCTTTTTGATTTTCTTTGTGTAGACAGTATCTAGAAAAAATTCATTTCTGATAGTTTCAGGTTCTGCCAACATTATATTTTTAATTTGTAGAGCTATTTGTTAGCGATTTAAATTTGAAAATTGGTTCGCAACAAAAACTTTAATCAGTAAAAAATTGGTAGCAGTAAAATCGATTTAATGCAAACAAAATTTTTTATCCAACAAATCAACTCGAATTTATTTTTTTTAACCCAAATAATAATTTGTTTAATATCGACCAAATTTATAACGCCGTAAAAAATATAATTCCGATCGATCAAATAATAAAAAAAAATAATATTGAAACATCGTGTTTGAGCACGAAAATTGATTTGATTGAGCAAGAATAAGTCAAAAAAATTATTAATCTCAATATTAATCCAGATTTGAAAATAAAAATTCTTGTTAATCAAGAAAATCCAGCTCTGATTAAAATTGCAAATCTGATTCAAAAATCATTTTCTGAATACAATATTTCAGCGATTGTGGATAAAAAAAGTTTTGCTGATTATATTCAAGCGATAAACAAAAAAGATTTTGATATTTTGATTGGTGGTTTTTTGCCAAAACAAAAATTGAATTATGAAAAACTATTTGGTAGCGAAAATATTTTGGCGTATCAAAATGATTTATTGATTAATGATTTAAATTTGATAAATCAAAGTTCTGATTGGAATGTTTTTTCTAATCAAATCAAAAAATTAAATCATTATATAAAAACAAGTTCAAAAATAGTTTTAATGTCTGTCAAAATCATAACTTGCCACCTCCTTTTTTCTAGATTGTGTAGACAAAATCAAAAGACACGTAGTTTGATTTTTAGTAATAAAATTAAGCTTATGAAATTTTTTTCTCGCTCGACAAGTGATAATTTAGTGGTTGCTTGTGACAACGAGTAGATCGAATGGTGTGGAATCAAATTGTTAAACCTATTTATTACTTTGTCACTTTGTTTAATTTTTGCTCGTTTTTGTCGACACTCTCTAATAAAATAAAAATAAAAAGCGAAAACCAATTTTCAAATCTTTATGTCACAAGGTTTTGTAAAGCATAAAAAATATAGTACTTGACAAATGTAAAAAATATGTTACGATGAACGATAAGTGTTTGATTTATAAAACAAACACTTAAGGTTATATTATTTGTTTTTGGTTTTGTTGCATGTACTCTCCGTACATTATTTGTATTTCTTCAAATATAAGGAGGATGGTTTGCGATGGATAGAATGAGCTATAATTTGAATAATGTTCAATATCAAAATGAAGATTTAGACGCGGGATATGTTAATTATCCTTCGACTAGGGAACAAATTTTAGGTCGTTTGCCAAAAATATTAATATATGCCGGTTTAGCCGTGATTTCTATTTTTTATTCGTGCTTAACTGCGACATCGACACCGATTTTATTTGCTGCAGGAATGATTCTTGCATTAATTTTTATTTTGCGTTCAGTTGCTGAATTTTTGAGAATGTTTAAAAATAAATCAAACGATTATGCAGACAAACAAAAACAGTTAGTCTTAAAAAGTAAATTAGATAAGCAACGTTTGATTGATTTTAGCGTATTGCTCACGTTTGGATTATTGTTAATGGTTTTGGGAGTAACTTTTATACTTGCTCCAGCTTTTTCAGGGATATTTATGCATGTGCATACAGTTTTTAAAATTGGTTTGTCAGTTATTGGAGCATTTTTTATCAGCAAAAGTATTTCTTGTTTAAATTCAAAATTATTTCGAAAACGAACAGGTCTTATTATTAAAAATTTGCCTGATGTCTTGTTGTATGCGTCAGAATGTGCGCTTGGGATTTTTTCATTGGTATTGACAGAAGGTTTTGCCATAATTCCGGTTATGTTTACAATAGTTTTTGCGCTTCGCACAATAGCTTCTATTTGTCATATATTTCAACAAAATCGAACTGCACGAAATTTAGCAATAAAATTAGAATCTATATCTTTAGGAATGATTGCATGCACATTAACTATTTCCGGGATTTTATTCGCACCGAATGTTGCAGTTTTGATTGGAATTTCAACATTATTTGTGAAAATAACTTTATTAATAACTGGATTTTTGTTTACACTTTCCGCAGTGGCGAAAGCGTGGGTTGGGTCAAAACTAAAAGAGTTAGAAGAAGCTAGTATTAGTTTTCCATCTGAGTCAGACAACAAATCGTTTAATGTTGTCACTCCATCACGCAAACGCAAGCATAAGCTGTCATCAAAATCAGCAGCACCAGCTCTGTTAGAACTTGATGAACAACCAGAAGAAAAAAATGTTTTTGGGTGTTCTTGTTTTTTTTGCTGATAAATCAAAAAGTAGCAAGCTGTCTTAATGTCATTAAGTTAAGATAACAACAAGAGACCGCTATACTATCTCTGGTATAGTGGTCTCTTGTTATTATAAGGGGTTGACAAAGCCCCTTGCGCATGTGCGGCCGCTTTAGCTTTGAAATCCTATTAGGTTAGGAATCGAAAACAACCTTTGCAATTAGATGGATTCTAATTGCAAGAAGATAATATATGAATCTAAAACATCTTAGATACTGCCTATACGAGAAAGATTTAAAAGAATCACAAACACACAAAAATACAGCAAACACAGATAGAAACGATAAAAAAATCCGGAGTTTTATGATAACGCATGGTAATACAACGCCAATATTTAAAAGCAAGAAAAGTATTCTTAATAATATGTCTAAAACAGCAAAGCGTACAATCACAATCACGTTATTCAATCATGCTGTGCTTAGGAGAAATAACCGATTTCATGTTTTGTTTAGCGATGTAAGTCAAAATTTCGCTTGTGTCATAATCGAAATCTGCAAAGACTAAATTTGCATCGATATTTTTGATTAAGTTAATAGTTTCTTTATAATACAATTTGAACGTGTTCCATCTGTAACAATAAATTTTATTTGCACATCATGCTTATTAGCGCTTAAGTGTATTTTTCAATTGATGCCCCTTTTGTCTTTGATATAGCCTAACTCCCGTCGCGAGTTTTAGATGCATGATGATGCATTTTCACATAACTCATGTCTATTATTAGCCACTCGTATTACCTTTTGATACCCTAAATAATTTTCTCCACTACAAAGATCACGTTTTAAGTATCCAAATAGCCGCATTGATAAACTTCCGATTAGCTTTAGCTATACCTCCACGTCTTCTTGGTCGACCAGGTCGACCTGTCAGATGAGGTTTTATTAGCTCCTACTTTGTATCACTTGCATCAAGTCAATTATACACCTTTTTCCCTCAATCAAATTTCGTTTAATAAATTTCTCGTGATGATTTTTTGTCGTAGTGCTTGCGCTATGACAAGAACAAAAAAAACGGAGAGGAAGGGATTCGAACCCTCGGTACGCAAAAAAACGTACAATGATTTTCGAGACCATCGCCTTCAACCACTCGGCCACCTCTCCTCAAAGCTCCTGAGCGGAATCGAACCGCCGACCTCTTCCTTACCAAGGAAGCGCTCTACCCCTGAGCCACAAGAGCAATTAAAAATTTTTTTCTTAATTTATTAACTTCGTAAACAAGCGTATCATATAAATTTTTTTCTGGCAAATCATTCACAATATCCAATAAATAATTTAAAACACGACCTATATTTTTTCCTGAAAAACCTAGTTTTTTTATATCATCGCCATTTATTTTTAAATCTTTTAAAAAAATACACTCATGCGCTACCAAAATTTCATTGGCTAAAATTTTTACACACTCAGTATTCTTATACCCAATAATTTTTTTTAATACAAGCAACTCATAAAAATTTTCAATCCCCATATACGCAATTAACTTTTTTATTAAATATTTATCAGCGACTATTTTTTTATATAAACAAGATAAAATAATTCTTATCTTATTACAAGTTTTATTATCAAATTTAAAAAATCGTAACAACTCATAAGCGTTCTCAGATCTCATTTTATATAAAATTGACACTAAGATTATATCAATATTCTTATCAAAACTAAATAATTTAACACGTGCTAAATTTTTTTTTATCCCATCAAAATTTTTATCAAAATAAACATAAAAATCATGATTTATAAATTTTAAGATTCCGCTTTCTCTCAGCAAATAAATTTTATTTATATTCAAAGCCAAAAACAGTTTTACCAGCTCATCGTGAACACGTTCGATACTTATAAATTTTATAATCTCTATTTTTTTTTTCAAAACCGAATAACTCATGTCATCGATATAAAAATCCAACTGATTTGCAAATCTTAGCGCTCTCAACATTCTCAATGCATCTTCAGAAAATCTTTTCCCTGGATCGCCAACACATCTAATTTTTTTTTCATTTATATCTTCCAATCCACCAAATAAATCAACTAAACCATCTCGATCATTATAAGCAATCGCGTTCATACAAAAATCCCGACGTGACAAATCTTCTTTTAAATCACTCACAAAATCAACTTTATCAGGTCTTCTGTAATCAGAATAAATTCCATCCGTTCTATAAGTCGTAATTTCAAATTTTTTCTTATTTAAAATTATCGTGAGTGTTCCGTGCGCTATCCCTGTCTCAATTATTTTTGCCGTGTCATTAAAAATTTCTTTTATCTCATTCGGTTTTGCATTCGTAGTTATATCCCAATCTTTTGGATTTTTTCCCAACAAACAATCGCGCACGCAACCTCCCACAACATAAGCTTCAAAATTATTTTTATACAATACATCAATTATACATCTAGCTTCATCAGGAATATTTATTTTTTTTTTGCCAAAAAAATTATGCGCGCCCGACATATTCACCCGTTCTGGTATCGATTTTTATTTTATCCCCAACGTTTACAAAAAGCGGCACATTTATTTTTGCTCCTGTTTCAAGAGTTGCAGGTTTTACCGCTCCCGTTGCTGTATCACCTTTAAATCCTGGCTCTGTATCAGTAATTTCCAACTCAACTATCAATTGCGGCTCAATTCCCAAAATTTTTCCGTCGTGCGACATAATTTTCACTTGCTCATTTTCCTTGACAAACTTTAAGCTATCGCCTACCGTTTTTGCATCAACAGAAAATTGATCATAAGTTACAGCATCCATAAAGTGATATAAGTCACCGTCATTATATAAATACTGCACATCTTTTCGTTCAATATGCGCCAAATTAACTTTCTCTGTTGGTCGAAATGTTCGCTCAATAACACCACCTGAAACTATATTTTTTAATTTTGTTCTAACAAATGCAGCACCCTTACCTGGTTTTACGTGTTGAAATTCTATTATCGTGTATAAATTATTATCAAATTCAATCGTAACACCATTTCGAAATTCACCTGCTGAAATCATTATTTACAACCACTCCAAAATATTTTTTTATACCATACAACACAAAAAACTCTTTACATATTTTAAGTCTAAAAAATAAATTCTTTTCACAGCGTAAAAAAATCTTAGACCAATAAATATAAATTTCTTGCACGTATTTAAATACCACAAAAATACTTTTGCTACAAGATTAATTTTTGCTAAGAAATAAAATTTGGTTATACATAAAAATTTGACCGTTAATAAAAAATTTATGTTCCATCCTTCAAATTTTTTTATACGTTACCTTTCCATATCTATATCTTTTTTCTTCAAAAATAATTTGTCTTTGTTTACGTGTTTTTTTATTCTCACGATAAATCTTTGCGCATAAAAAATAATTTGCTTCATATTTTTAATTATAAATCTTTAATTTAAATCGGGAGATAAAAACACATGCATAAAATAAAATCGAGCTTAAAAAAAATAGTTGCCATGATTTTATTATTTCTGGTTTTGTTTTCAAATAAAATTTATGCCGAACAAACGACAGATAATTTTGAAATTGACGCAAAAGCAGGATTTTTAATCGAGCCAACCAGTAAAAAAGTTTTGTATCAAAAAAATCCGCATGAAAAATTAGCCCCTGCAAGTATTACAAAAATCATGACGATTTTATTAATCTATGAAGCGCTAGAAAATAAAAAAATAAAATTAAACGACCTGGTAAATATAAGCGAACACGCTGCAAATATGGGAGGCTCACAAATTTTTTTAGAGCCAAACGAAAAACAAACTGTAAAAGATTTATTAAAAGCAATAATTATTGCGTCGGCAAATGATGCTGCGGTTGCAATGGCAGAATATATCGCAGGCGATGAAGAAAATTTTGTGAAACTAATGAATCAAAAAGCAAAATCTTTGGGTATGAAAGATACAAATTTTTTAAATGCATGTGGTTTGGATGAAGAAAATCATTTGACAAGCGCAAATGATATCGCGATTATGAGTTGCGAGCTAATAAATAAATATCCAGAAGTTTTAGAAACAACAAAAATTTGGATGGATAATATTACACATCAAACGCGAAAAGGCAAAAAAATATTTGGTTTGTCGAATACAAACAGATTAATTAAAACTTATCCTGGCGCAACAGGATTAAAAACTGGTTCGACAAGCAAAGCTTTATTTTGTATTTCAGCGAGCGCAAAAAAAAATGATATGAATTTAATTGCAGTGATTTTAGGTGCGGAAAATCCGAAAAAAAGATTTGGCGAGGCTGCAAAATTATTGGATTATGGTTTTATGAATTATCAAATTGTAAAATGTGAACCGGCTGGAACAATCAAAGGAAAAATAAAAGTTAGAAAAGGCGAAGAAGAAGAAATTAATATTGCTGTAAAAAATCAAGTTACAAACGTAATGCAAAAAAATAAAGATCAAAATAAAATTACTAGCGAAATAAATTTGTCAGATGAAATAAATGCGCCTGTAGCGAAAAATTTTAAAGTCGGCGAAATAATTTATTTTGCAGGCAAAAAAGAAATTGGTCGAAGTGATTTAGTCACAACAAAAAATATTAAACGAGCAAGTTTGTTGAACATCATAAATAAATTATTAAATGTTTGGCTGGCATAATTTTTTGACACAAAAAAATCCATACGAGAAAAATTTAATATCTCTCATGGATTTTTTTTTATATAAAAAAATTTATTTGGGGTGTAAATATTAATTGTGTTCGAGGGGATTGTTGTTGTTGATTTCGTTATTACCTGGCATTTGTTCTGCTTGCAAATTATCTGTTCGTTCATCAATCGATTGTTGTTTTTGTTCAAACTCAGAATTTTCAATTTGACTTTTATTAAAACATAAACATGAACGAAATTTATTAAATCCAATTGCACCGATAAATAATAAACCTCCAATAACTAGAAAAATGATTGTGATTTTCGGAGCTGTAGGCAACAAACAAATACCAACGATTATAAAAATCAAACCAACAATAACCAAACAAATTCTTGTTTTTTTATTATTCGGTGGCACGTTTGATTTATTACCATGATCGTCATTGTTATTAATAATTAATTGGTATCGGTATTGTATAGCGTCTGTCGAGTTATCATTTTCATGAGTAATATTTTTTACAATCTGATTTTTTGGATCGTTTTTGATCATGTTCTCATTGTTATTCTCGATTTCCAGATTTTGATTATTATTATTCGAATTTTTCTTTTGTGTTTCTAATTTTTCCAAAACCTGTTTTATAATCCGAGCACCTACTTCTCTACTGCTTCCGTCATGCCACATTAGTTTTCCCTTGTTTGTTCGATAAAATTCTTTATTGCCGTATCGGTCTCTACTAAATATATTTATAATATCTTTTTCAATAAGCCCTTTTTCAACTATATAATCTAGAACTTTCATATCAATCCAACGTACTAGTTTTAAAAGTTTCTTTGTCTTTTCACCGATATCTAAATTAGATTCAGCTATTGCTTTATAAATAGAAAGTCCTGTTTCTTTACTGCAATTTCTTAAATATATTTGTTTGATAACATTTAATTTAAAATTATTTACCACAAAATCTAGAGAGAGATTAATATATTTTACGCAATCTTTGCCAATTGAACTATCGAGCAATAACACCAATTTAGCTTCTTTATTTTTTTTGATTGCCTCATTTTTTTCAATATATTCGCACAAATTTTTAATTCGATCTTGTCCACCGATTTTATTTAAATTAGTTTTTACAAACTCTTCTTCGAGAGCTAATAAGTTATCCGCCAAGAAACTTATATCCATATTTGCTATTGTCTGCGGATAAATATTTAACAAAAATAAAAATTTATAATTGCTAATCGGGTTATCTTTAACGTGTTTAAAGTTCTGCCAAAAAATATTATTTAAATTCTGTTCCATATCCTGCGTATAAAATTTTTCTTCCTGTGCAATAAATTTCATTATTTTCTCGAGAGAATTGTCTTCATTAAAAACAATTGACCAATTAATATATTTTAAATGATCCTGAATTAATTTTTTGTCAAGATTGCGGTATATAAAATTCCAATCCAAATATCCAATAATATCTTTTGGCCCAAACTCGATTAATTTTAACCAATATTCCTCTTGTGTTTTACATATCCGATCAAAATTTTTATCTTCATTAATAACATTTTTGGGTTCATCCTCTTTCCAAAGCTTTGCTTTAGATTCATAGCTTTTATTATTTTTTGAACTAATTTTTACTGAATTAGATCTGTGCCGATTTTGTAATTTGCCTAGACTGTTAAAATTTTTGTTTTCACAAATCAATCTTATTTTTTTGTGATTTTCATTTTCGATTCCATCATAATTTTTATGTGGACATTTCTCAGGCAGAAATTTTAGATTTTCCCAAACACAATTATTATCTAAATTATCAAGTATGAAATTCACATCGATATGATTAATAATTTCACTTGGGTACAGACTAAACAAATTTAAAAAATTTTGTTGCTCATTATTATTTTGTGTATCGTATTTCAATTTATTTAAGCAAGGCATACCAAGTTTAAAAAATAATGTGTCCTTTTTCTTACTAGCATCGCTTATAATATTTTTTAAAGTATTATTCTTCGTGCTAAAAAGGTTTTTGCGTAGATATTTTTCACTTATCCGGTTCATAAATTTATTTATTAGCTGATATTTTGTGTTAGAACCTTTTTTCTTCTGCACATATTTATCAAAATCCTTATAAATTAAATTAATCAAATTACAACAAAAGTCGTCTTTAACAGACTCTGAGCTATATTCTAGACGATAAATCAACCAATCCGCCATCGTTAAATTATCTTTGGGTTGCTTTTTGAAACACTCGAAAAAACCTTGATGTGTCCCCTCAAACTTATCATTCAAGTACGATAAAAGTCTCCACTTCATACATTTATAGTCATCTTTTTCGGTTGCTATAATCTCGCTAAGATCCTCTAAATCGAAAAGAAAAGCATATTCCGTACCTATAACTCTTGATTCTCTATAACATTTCCATTTTCTTTTCCATATTTCGCGCTGTTCTAAAAAGTCTTGTATATCACGCCAAAACCAAAAAGATTGAGGATCACTCTTATATTCCTTTTTTACTAACTTCCCATTTTCGTCTGTATTAAATACAATTTCTTCCTTGCCATCTTTTAAAGTAACAACATACTCGTGCCCAGTTTTCTTTTTTATGATATTTACTTCCTCTTCACTTAAATTTTGATTAAATACAAGTTTTTCTTTGCCTTGTTCATCTATTTCTGTTTTATAAGCAGATTTAGTTTTTTCCAATATATCATCTTTGTCTTTTTGGCTAAGTTTTGCCTTATGGAAAATGATGTTTCGGAGACTAAAATTTCCATTCGGTATTTGTTGCAGAAAAAAATCATACGGAATATATTCAATTTTATCCCAAATTATATCATATAATTCATCTTTATTTCGTTTAACTTGAAGTATAGCAGAAACAAAATTGCACAAAATAGGCACTAGACGCGACAATTCTTTTTGTATTTCATTTTTACGCCAATCATATTCCGTTTCTTCCATTTCTGTCCTTAGTTTTTCTACACTATCCAACATTTTCGCAAAAACATGTGAAAACCATTTTTCATTTGATATGTTTTTACACTCCGCTTCGTTTAAGTCGTTATTTTTAATTTTCGATTTTAGAGTTTCTGTAAAGATATACCATATTTCGGTACCAATTATTTCTTGATTTGGTTCCAGAGCACCATTTTGTTTATACTTGGCTACCGGAAGTATCTCAAAGATATCGGGGCGCATCATCAATTCATATACATAGAAACCCATTTTTCGCACAAATTGTTCCTTGTCAAGTTGTTTGTCTTCTAAATTATCGAAATGTTTTATATCATCGGCTATCCTACTAAGTGTCATATCTATATACTTAATAGGCGCATTGGGAAAATTTTCTTTAACAATTTCGTTATCAATATTATCTACACAGAAATCCATATCACGTATGAATTTTATTATATTTTTTTCTTCGTTGATAAGATTAATAAAATAATCGTAAATACCTTGTTTTGGAATTTTTTGTCCTCTAATCAAATAATCATAAAAACAGTCTATTAAATTACCAGCGCCATCTTTATATTTTCCATCTTTGTTTTGTGCTAATTTTTTTAATATATTCCGACACTTTGGCAAATTCATATTTTCTCGAAAATAATTCATTAGATTAGAATTCTCATCTTGCGTAAAAGATGTTTTGCATAGCTCATCTTCAAAGTTTTCTTTTACACCTAATTCTGTCGAAAAAATAAAATCGAGAAATAGCTTAGCGGTTTCATATTTCACATTTCCAATTAATTCTATTATTTTGCCAAGATCTTTTGTCTTTAAAATTAAATTTTTCGTTGTATCATCAAGTTTACGTCTATCAAAAAAAACTGCCGGAACAGAAATTAGAGCTGATGTTTCATCTTTTTTTATAAGTTCCTTAGCAAACTCGTCGACTAATTCTAAATAATTGTTTTCATTTTTATTTCCGTAATATTTTTGTATGAAACGCCAAACACGTTCTATAACTTTACGATCTTTTAAGTTAGAAACTGCGTCCTTAATCTTGTTACATTTTATTTTGTCGACCAAAAATTTTGCAACACATTCTTTATCCTCGTTTTTATAATCACGATTAGTTAGAACAGACAATACAACCTCATCGGAATTTATAAAATTTATAAGACATTGAGTATATAAATCATGGTCCTGTTCTGACAGATCGGGTTTATATATTGTAGTGGCCATTTGAGGAAATATCAAAAACAAAGCACCTAAACACGAATTTTTAGTTATAGAACCATCATATAGTTTTAGAATAAAACCTATAAGTTGTTGCAAGTTACTTTTGTTATCTACATATTTTTTAGCAAACAAATTTAAGCATTCAATCCCACTGATATTGATTATATCAAGCAAATAAAAAAGAAAATTTTTGCATTCCCTATCCTTAAATCTCGTAACTTTTTTGCCATTTTTATCAATTTCTTCAATGAGCGAGTCAAGATTGAGAGACTCAAGAACTTCAAGTGCTAAATTTACGTACATACATCTTGATTTGTTATCGTAGTCATAACGTAATCTAATATATTGCATAAAGTCACCGATGGCATTGCTATGCTTGTTATCACGAATTTTCGCTAACAATCCATTTTTTACTCTATTAAACAAATTTTTGTCACTAGAAATTTTTTTTACAAAATCATTACCTAAAAAACAAATGTACAATACGTCCGCATCCAAAAAACGATTATAAATTTCTTCTTTTTCTGCCTTTAGTTGATTGATGTAGGTAGCAACTTTATCGGTATCATAATACTCAATATTATTAACCTCATAACGCGCTCTATCATATCTATCTGAGACGAACGTACTGATTAAACAAGTTGGATTAAACAAATCGATACTTCTCACAATCGATTGTGCCGAAATTTTACTTATATTTTCAGCACCAAAATTTTTAAGATCAGATTTGTTTATTTGTTTATTATGTCCATCGTCATAAATAATTGTCACGGAATCCAATGAATTATTGGAAATATTATTATCCATAACAAAATCACCGCCAAAATATATTTTTAATAGATATTATACCATAACTTTATTTATCCTACAAAATTTTGTAAAAAAATATTTCAAACACAAAAAAGTCTTTGAGATATCCGTAAAGAAATATAAAAAAAGATTAAGTAATTTTATGTACAAAAAAGTCTATAGAACGCACAAAAATTCCAAGTAAAAAATTTGTGCTATAAATTTTTATTGTTTAGATAGCGTTCGCAAAAATTTCAAAAATGGTTATTAAAAACAAATAAAATCGTCATCGCGTTGTGCTAAACAATCAAAAAGTAAACTCAATATAAAAATTTAGCGCCGAATCATACGAAAGCAGAAGACTAAAAAAATTTTACCTCTGACTCGTATTTTTCTCGGCGCACCATTAAGAGTACTTTCTTATTTTTTAAATATCGGCATGACATATCTAATTAACATTTTAAAACTTTTACTGATTTCATAATTTCTTTTTTGTTTACTTAATTTCATTCTAAGAATTATAATCCTTCTCAATATTTATTTTGCCAGTTGTTTTTGGTTTTTTGGCCGTACTAATATTTATCGAATTAATATTTCTATTGGCTTTATTTGTTTGCGATTTATTTGTTTGCGATTTAAAAGTACTAAGATTTAAAGTCAATGGTTTATTGCTAGATTTTTTTCTGATTTGTAAAAAGTTTCCTGTCGATTTTGATGTTTTTAACGTCTTTATAGAGCTATTGCTACTATTGCCTGATTTACTCATAAAGTTTGCTTTACTCTCCAAATTTTTGATTGAAGGCAATGGTTTGTTTCTTGACTTCGAAACTTTTAATTTTCGATCTGATAAGAAAAGATCATGCATAGATTTTGACGTGTTCAGAATATTTTTTGGTTCAAACATATCTTTCGCAAATTTTAAGAATGGCAGTTTTTTCTGTTCTTTATTATTTATCGTTTTTTGTATATCAAGTATTTTCTCTACCTCCTTAATTTCGCCGTAGTAGGCACATTTACTAATATCTTTTTTTGCTTTTGAAAATTTACTTTTTAAACTTTGAATTAAGCCAGCAACTGCCTTTTTGTTTTCGATTGCAAATGATGTGTTTTCCAAACGCAATATATTACATAAAGTTCTGAAATAAAAATCTATTGCTCCATTTTTGCCATCGTTGCCTAATTGAAAAATTTGATATTGTAATTCTTCATCACATATAAAAAATAAAAATAACTGAATCCAAGATTCTTTATCACTTGTTTTTAACTGTTTCAAATTATTTTCTGATAATAGACTGTAAAATACTTGAATTAAGTTACAAATCGAACCTTGTGATCCATTTTCTTTTTCATTCAAAATCATTTTTCTAATGTCGTCATATTCTTTTTTGATTAAAATATCCTGCATTAAATTAAAAAACTTAACCTTATTTTCTATATCAACATTTGCTTTGTTAGACAACTGAGATATATTTTTTAACATACTAGTATATAGACGAACCATGGAATCTTTGTGTTTGAAAATTTTATTATCAAACATTTCTTTTATACTTTTATCCCTTGCATTCTCATTTATTGGTTCGTATATCTTGTTTTCATAAAATATTTGTTCTTTAAATTTATAATCTTTACTTTGTATACTATTTAATATGCACACAATTTTTTCAAATGTCAAATTTAAATCTTTGTCCTCGATACTGATATATTGTTCTATAGCATCTTCTAACATAGATAAACATATCTTTACATCAATATTTTGGCCAGACATTTGCTGTATATTCTTATCATTAGAAAAATTGTACATAACATTAATTAAAAATTTACTGTCTATTAAATCGCTAGCATTTTTAATTATATTCGTCAAGAACGTAAAATATTGTTTACGTGATTTTGTATCTTGTAATATTTTTTTAATCCAAGTATTTCCCAATAATTCTCTATTAATCATAGTTGATAGTATTTTTTTTTGCGAATTTGTTAATACATCACCATGAGACAAGATATCTGTAAAACAATGTAACAATAAATCACAGCAACTCTGATTTATACATAAATCTTCACACTGTTCAAGTACAATATTTAAGATATTGAGTAAATCGCTAATTTCGCTATTTTCCAAATATATAATATTAGAGGCTACATTCTTAACTACTCCCCAAAACATATTTATGTCTTTATGATAGTCTGTATCCACATTATTGTTTGTATTAAAAATTAGTCTTTTTAAATTTTGATCAGTTACAAACTGGTATAGTGCTTGAATTAAAAATCTAACATTATTATTACAAATTTGTATAGGTTGATCAATGTTTGTATTTTTTTTAATTGTTTTTTCTTGGCTTTCTTCACTCATCTGTTTTTGGGTTACAACTTTTTTCACAATTAAGGCTGCAGAATTGTTTAAAGCTGTAATATATAATCGGATTGGTCCACTCTTCCCGACATTGTTTTCATGAAATAATTTTTCTGATAAATTGTTATTTTCTAGCAATAGTTTCAGTATTTTAAAATATTTGTCTTGATTCATGTTAGTTATAAATTCAAATAAATTTGAATTTGATATATTAACTAGCGTGGCGACATAATTTGCAATTGGTTTATCCTCTCCAGTTCCAAGATTATTATCAATAAAAATTTGATTTCGAAATTCTGGTATATCTAATAGATTTAACACAATATTAGATAATTCTTTTTTTACATTGCTTGAACATTTTTGTGTGAACTCAGGGCGTGTTACATTTTCTACAAACCATATATAAGTTGAAATAAGTTTATCATCAACTTTAGATGCATCCCAATCCGATATTTTTTGTTTATTTTTTTTCGCTTTTTGTTTTCTAGTATTCTTTCCAGCGAATATTGATTTATTGTTTTTGGTTTCATAAAACAAAATCAATTCATTAATTAACTTGTTTATAATTTTTATACGCTTTTCCTGTATTTTATCGTCAGGCAAGTTTTCCAATAGATTTGAATATCTTGATGATATATCAAGATTCTTTTTTTTTAATGTACCTATCAGTGTCTTAATACAATTATTTATTTTTTCATCTGCGTTATTATCAGATAAACCAAGTATCCGATAAAGAGCATTCATAGGAGCTCCAGGCGAAATGATAATATAATCATCCATTACTTGCATCCCTCCTTATGAAATAAAAATGAAAAAACTAACACCGCTGAATTTTTTATTACCTTTAATTCCATGACACTTCCTCCTTTATATTTTTTATAAATGTTAGTAAAAAACTAACGACATGCATAATACTTTTTAAAAACAATAAAGTCAAGTAATAAAATATTTTTTGATTGCATAGTTTTGATTTTTATTTATAAAATATTTTGTGTGATTTAAATTTGTCAAAGCTTGTTTAAAATCTGTGTAAAAAAAATTTTTGATTTTTGAATAGAAATTTAATTTTGATTTTGTGATTTTTATTTTTGTTTTTCGTTTTTAAGACAAAAATATTTTTTGAGTGTGCATTCAAATATTTTTTCGTCACCTTTAATTATTTTTAAATAATTTGTTCATCTGATTTGATTCCCATTGTTTTGATAAAACTGGTTGACCGCTATCATTGTCTCTAATATGATCTTCGTTATTTGCTTCAGCCAAATTTGTGGGAAATTCCATTTGCGAATATTCAAATCTCTTATTGTATTTGTAAGAAGCCAACGCTTTTATAGCAAAGTAAATTACAAAAACAAGACAGGATAGACAATACAAGATCCAAAAAATGCTTAAAGCAATGGCAGCTAAGAGAAACAATACAGCAAGCAAGCAAGCAATAGGTTTTTGTCGGTTTATATTTTGATTTTACTTCCTTTGACTTAGATTGATTTTTATTTTCTGTACTTTCTATATTATTTACCGGATAATATTCAAAATCATTACCATTTTTTTTAACAAAATCATTTCCTCTTGATGACCTGCTTTTGATATATAAATCTTCTAGAAATACTCTATGGTTACCACAATCAATTATTTCGGCTAATTCATCCCAATTTGTAATACTTTCTGAAGCAAACCTTGTGAATAAGAAACAAAATCCGAATATTTTACAATCATTATATAACTCCATTTCTTCTTCATTCAATAATTCAATTTTTTGGTTAGGAAATTTATTTTTAAACCAATCAACAAATTCATGTGAATTCTCGATTGATTCAAAACCTAAACGTTTTTGGAAAGTTTCAATATCAGGAATATTATCAAAAGATAAATCAGTTTTTTGTTGACTAAAAGAAACAATAATCCCGCCTTTTTTTAAAACATTATCTGGAAATATTTTTTTCCACCGGTTAATTTGTTCTATAGGTATTTCCTTATCGTTAACGCATACACTATTAAACTTAAAAATAAGCTTTATGATGTTATCAAATCTATCATTACCGATATCACAATCCCATCGCATAGTTGATTCATGTTCACGCAATTCATGAAATTGCTCCAAAGTTTTAATTGCACCCGGAGCAATTTTATTGTTTACTATTAAAGCATCAAAAAATAATTTTCCGTCCCCAAAATTAACATACTTAGATAGTTCATTACTACTTGTTTGTAATAACTCTTGAATTTTATGCTCAGCCATTGGTGCTGATGATGCGTAGTAGCATTTTAATTTTTTGTAAACAGCTTTAACTTGACCAAGTAACCTTAAAATCTCCTTGATTTTGTCATAACTGTCTAATGGTGGGTTATTTTTATTTTCATTCATTTTTTTTAGGCCCCCTCATTTACATAATGTACTTAAATTTTGTCATAAATAATTTTCAAATGCCAATAACAAACATTTTTTTGAGACAAATTTGCTTGTTAAAAAAAAATTGTGGTTTTGAATTTGAACCCTTTTGTTTTTTAAGTTTTTGTACCCCGTTTAAATTTATTTTTTTTGGACACACAGTTTAAATATTCTTTTGAATTAACTTTCCCAAACTAATAAAATTTGCCAATCTATATTTTTCTGACAGAATTTTTTGCTTACAAGGAATACTGTTTTATTTTTGATAATGTGTTGCAATATTTTTTAAATCAACCGCGATATAAGAATTTGTTTAATCATATTTTTTAATTTCACACCATTTTAATTTGTTTTTGAAGGAAATTTTTTAAGCCACAAAAATATTTGTTTATATAATTTGACATGGTGGATAAAAATAGCTAGCATCCATTTAAATATTTTTTAGCTAAGAAAATTTTTTTTGGTGAAAGGAGTGTTTGCCATGCCTATAAAAGAATTAACTTATAAGCAATTAAAAAATTTTTGTGATGCACGTGATTTTGATTTTAAAACCACGAAAGAATTGGAAGGTTTTGACGAAGTAATCGGACAAGAACGCGCATTAGAAGCTTTAAAATTTGGTTTAAGAGTAAAAAATAAAGGTTTTAATATTTTTGTGAGTGGACTACCCGGAACAGGAAAAACAGAATTTATAAAAAATACGGCGCAAAAAATCGCCGAGACAGAAAAAATTCCGGATGACATTTGTTATGTATATAATTTTTCAGATTCCAAATTTCCAAAGGTTTTAACTTTACCTGCTGGATACGGAAAAGTTTTTAGAAATGAAATGGAGGAACTAATTAATTATTTACGTGATGACCTGCCAAAAGTGTTTACAGCGAAAAGTTATGAACTAAAAAAAGCCGATATAATAAAAAAATATCAAGACAAGAAAGATATATTAATAAAAAAAGTATCTGAACAGGCACAAAAGCGTGGATTTTGTGTGAAATTAAAATCAGATGTAATTTTTTTTATGCCGATGGTTGATGACGAAATTATTTCGGAGGAACAGTTTGAAAATTTGTCGCAGGATCAAAAAGATTTGATAACAAAAAATTCATTGGTAATGCAAAATCATGCTAATGAGGTAATGAATATTTTGAAAACCAATGAAAAAAATATGAATACTGAAATTGAAGCTTTGGAATATAGTATTGGATTGTTTGAAATCGGAAGATATTTAAATGATTTGTTTGATAAATACGGCGAATATAATCTGGTTGTAAATTATTTGCAGGACGTAAAAGAAAGTCTGTTGGATAATATAAAAAAATTTGTAAAGAAAGATGAAGAAGAAGAAACGCAACAACAAATGGTAATTCCGTTGAAAAATAAAAAAGACGATGATGAATTTTTAAAATATAAGGTTAATGTTTTGGTCGATAATTCAGATTTAATTTGTGCGCCCGTAATTGTTGATTTTAATGCGAGTTATTTTAATTTGTGTGGCGAAATAGAATATGAGAATGAGTTTGGAAATTTAACGACTGATTTTACGAAAATAAAAGCTGGTTTACTACACAAAGCAAACGGTGGATATTTAATTTTGCAAGCAAGCGATATTTTTAAACACGGGGCATCTTGGGAAGCAATTCAAAGATTTTTAAAGACGGGAAAAATTTCAATTGAACCGCCGCGTGAAGTTAATACAGGATTTGCAATTTCGAGTTTGAGTCCTGAAAAATTTCAGGCGAATGTAAAAATAATTATTGTCGGAAGCGAAATTTATTATAGGAGTTTATATGAATTAGATGATGATTTTGCCGGCATGTTTAAAATTTTGGCGGATTTTGATTATGAAACAGATTTAAATAAAAAATCGATAGATGATACACTTAAATTTATAAAAAATTTTATTGTAAAGAAAAAAATTAAAGATTTGGATGCGGCAGCAGTAGCGAAAATTATTGAGTATTCGTCTAGAATTGCTGAGTCACAAAAAAAATTGTCGACAAGATATAATTTATTAGCGGAAATTATTACTGAGGCGGATGCTTGGGCAACGCTCGAAGATGAAAAAATTATTTCGGAGTTTTATATTAAAAAGGCGATACAAGAAAGAAATAATAGATTAAATATGTATGAAAATAAACTAACTGAGATGATAAACGAAGATTATATTATGATAGCAACGCAAGGTGAAGTTATTGGGCAAATTAATGGATTGGCTGTTTTGGACACAGGAAATTATACTTTTGGAAAGCCATCGAGAATTACAGCGACAACTTATGTTGGAAAAGCAGGAATTATAAATATAGAAAAAGAAGCTGAGATGAGCGGAAATATTCATGATAAAGGAATGCAAGTTTTAACAGGGTATCTTGGTCAAACTTATGCTCAAGATTTTCCGTTATCGGTTTCGTGCAGAATATGTTTTGAACAAAATTATAGCGGAGTCGATGGAGATAGTGCTTCAAGTACAGAATTATATGCCGTTTTGTCAAGTTTATCTGATTTGCCAATAAGACAAGATATTGCTGTAACGGGAAGCATTAATCAAAAAGGGGAGATTCAAGTTATTGGTGGCGTCACTTATAAAATCGAAGGTTTTTTTGAATTATGTAAAAAGCGCGGTTTAACAGGAACGCAAGGAGTTATAATTCCTGAGCATAACGTAAATGATTTGGTTTTAAATGATGAAGTTATCGAAGCCGTAAAACATGGACAGTTTCATATTTATCCGGTAAAAAATATTGACGAAGGAATAGAAATTTTAACAGGAGTGCGTGCCGGCGAAAGAGATTTCAAAGGAAATTATCCTGCTGATTCGGTTCATGGTTTGGCGATGCAAAAATTAAAACGTTTTTATGAACAGTCGAGCAAAAGCGAATAAAAAAAGTAAATACGAGCGAATAAAAAAATTAAATAAAAAAAATGATCGTGGTATAAACACACGATCTTTTTTTATTCAAAAATTTAAAGCGTGGAAATTGTGACGGTCAAATTATTTTTTCTCTTGATCTGTTAAATCTGTTGTATTTTTTTTGTTATCGTTTTCGCTTTCATTGGTGAGCGAAGAGGCACCTGTCAATTTATCTTTTTCCTTGTCATCTTCCTGATTTTTATTTGTGTTTTCTATTTTTTAGATTAACGATTCTTCATCTTTTTTGCGTGAATCGGTATTGATTTCCATAAGATTTTCATCTTCCTCTTTTTTATCATCTTTATCATCTTTGTTTTTGTTTTTCTCTTGTTCGATTTGTTTTTCTATTTCCTTTATCTCTTCTATCCCTTCTTGTGACAATTCACTTATGTAAGGAATTTCCCTGAATTTAAATTCGTACAACAAAGCAAAACCAAAAATAACCGTTAAAATCAATGCGATAATAATAAAAATCGATTTATCAACGAAAATACCATTGCAACAACAGATAATGCTAACAAAATTATATATGCTAAACCTTCTCCCAAAAGTATTTTTTTGCGTTTGGAATAAAAAAGTAATTCGATAAAATCGTTTTGTTCATCTATTTCTCGCTCTTTCCCATAAATTTCCGGAAAAAACATCCTTAAATAAAAACAATCTAAGAAAGGAGTATCACTGTTTTATCCTGTAAAAAATATTGACGAAGGAATAGAAATTTTAACAGGAGTGCGTGCCGGCGAAAGAGATTTCAAAGGAAATTATCCTGCTGATTCGGTTCATGGTTTGGCGATGCAAAAATTAAAACGTTTTTATGAACAGTCGAGCAAAAGCGAATAAAAAAAGTAAATACGAGCGAATAAAAAAATTAAATAAAAAAAATGATCGTGGTATAAACACACGATCTTTTTTTATTCAAAAATTTAAAGCGTGGAAATTGTGACGGTCAAATTATTTTTTCTCTTGATCTGTTAAATCTGTTGTATTTTTTTTGTTATCGTTTTCGCTTTCATTGGTGAGCGAAGAGGCACCTGTCAATTTATCTTTTTCCTTGTCATCTTCCTGATTTTTATTTGTGTTTTCTATTTTTTAGATTAACGATTCTTCATCTTTTTTGCGTGAATCGGTATTGATTTCCATAAGATTTTTATCTTCTTCTTTTTTATCATCTTTATCATCTTTATCATCTTTGTTTTTGTTTTTCTCTTGTTCGATTTGTTTTTTTATTTTGTTTATTTCTTCTTGCGGTAATTTATCGATATAAGGAATTTTCCTAAATTTAAATTCATACAACAAACCAAAACCAAAAATAACAGTTAAAACCGCTGCGGCAATAATAAAAATCATAAGATTTATCAATGAAAATACCATTGCAACAACAGATAATGCTAACAAAATTGCATATGACAAACTTTCTCCCCAAAGTATTTTTTTTCGTTTGGAGTAAAAATTTAGTTCGATATGATCGTTTTTTTCATCTATTCTTTTTTCGCGCTCATAAATTTCTGGAAAAAACATTCTTAAATAAAAACAATCTAAGAAAGGAGTAGCACTGTACATGTAAAAGGGATTCAATAAATCATCAAAAATAAAAATATCATCGGACAATAATTTTTGATTAACTAAGTAACAGCAGTGTTTCCATTTGATTCGTTTTCTTTTAATGTGGCATTCACAAGAATAAGCATCATCAGGAACACATAACAAACGAAGATCATAATTTAATTTCTTTTTTGTCTTTATAAGATTTTTAATCTGCTTTTGCTCTATTTTACTTAGCTCTGAAAAATATACTTTCCCTAAAAGTTTTGTTTCGTCTTTTTCCCCCTGATTCTGTGCTGTTATTTCATAGTATTTATCATATGTATTTTCCGTTATCGATACAAAAACAAAAAAACAACCATTACCATAATTTTGCCAAAGTACACCATTTTTATCTACGGCATAATCATCATCTTTCTGCACTTTAAAAATTTCATCTTTTGAATCATTCTCTTCAATCACATTTTTTAATTTATTTTCCATTTCAATCTCCCACACATACTCAGTGATTTAAAATAAAAATAACAAACTAACTGCATTTATAGTTTAACAAATAAAAACATCACTTGTCAATATTTTTTTGTTTACTTTTTTTACATAAAAACTTGGTTACGATTTTTTGTTTTTATTCTTCTATTATAAAAATATTTTTTATACACGTGAAATAAGTTTTATAGTACAAAAAAATTACATGGACAAGAAATATGGAAATAGAACGAACAAAAAAAATCACGGAAGGCGGTAAAAGTTTTTAGTCAGCGTTCACATAAAAAGCAAATCAAAAATAAAAACGATAGAAACGGTAAAGATAAAAATAGAATAAAGTTTATCGTGGCGAGTAAAAACTTTTCTAAAACGTTTCAACCTCAGGAAATATCGCTCGATGTTATTGCG
>CAMKTI010000004.1 GCA_946415665.1 uncultured Clostridia bacterium | reverse complement strand
CATTTCTTCTATAGCTTCTTTCTCCATTTTTCTTTTTCATTTTATTTCCTTCTCCATTTCATTCATTTTTTATCCCATTATATTATATATCTTCTAATTTTGTCGACGCTATCTAGTACATATATGATTTTGGAGATTTAATCATTTTTACAATCAAAACAGTTACCCATAAAAATATGGTTTTTAAATTTACAAAATAAATAACTTGACAAATTATATTTTTTAGTTTTACACTAAATATGTATAGCTATAATTATTATAAATTTATGGAGCTGATATTTATGTCGGATAAAAACATTAAAAATAATGGTTTATTTGCCGAAGATAGTAAGGGCAAAGATGTAAATTTGGATGACTTGGAGCAAGAATATATAAGTTCAATAAATAAAATATTTAAAGAAACAAAACACACAATAAATAATTACGATGAGATTCAAAAAAATAACTTTATTGTAGATAAATGGTTTAAAAATAAATTTGACGATTTTGTATCTACCCTACGTGGGTTAGGAATAAAATTATCAAATAGTGTGAACTTACAGAATTTTAAAGGTCATGATCCCAAGGAAATTATAAAGCAAATATACAGTCTTAATATGTCAGAAAGATGTAAAAAACAATTGTTCGAAGAGTGTTTGTATTATCATTGTTTAAAAAACGAATATGAAGAAAATGAAATTAAAGCCTGTGATTTTGGGCTGTTGCGAAAACATATTAAGGCTGAAGAAGTTTTTACACAACGGTTTAAATGTTTAATATTGATTTGTAAAAATAAAATGTATGAGAAAATTCACAATGATGCAAAAAAATTATTGAATCAAATAGTAGCTGGGTTAAAAAAGAATGAGTTGATGTTTAACGATAAAATAAAAGACAAGATTGATAAAGGCATGATTGCAAAATATGGCTCTGTAGTGTCAAAACTTTATGAAGAATATAAATCCGAGATGAATAAAATTTTTTTCGAGGCTGCGCGAATTAAAAATCAATGTGAGGTTACTACGATTTTAAAACAACTGGAATATCAAGATAAAATCAAAGCGGAAGAAGAACAGAAAAAACAAGAAGAACTAAAACAGGAAAATAATGAACCTAAAGATAAATCTAAAACGGAAAAAAACGATAACACAAAAGAAAAAAATAAAAATGAAAAAACAAGCAAAAAAAATAATATTGGCACAAAAGATAAAGTTAACGGTAACAAAAAGAACAATCAACAACATAAATCCGATAAAAAATCTTCTTCTCCACAGATAAAGCCAAATGACGAAGTTAAAAATAAAAATTTTGAAATAAAACTCGATCCGCAAAAAGACATCGAGGAGCAAGAAAAACAAAAAAATCAAAGAATTATCGAAATAGCAGAAAGCAGTTATTTTCATGAAATGCTTTGGAGCGATTTTTATAATTATCACAATAGTGATAAAGAACCGTCGCTTGAACAAGCAGACATTTGTCGGGAATTTAGGAATTTAAGCATGTTTTTTGCCAATTCAATAAAAATTCAGTATAGTACTAGTAATGATCTAATGCTTACAAACAATTTTCAGAGCAAAGAAATGGATACATTTTTGGTTAAATATCTGTTGGATAATAAGTTTGATCAATTCAAGTTTAAACCTCGGCCACGCAAGCATAAAGGCATTACTGATGTGAATGTAGAAAATACTACCGACGGTGAAATTGGGTACTTTGCTCAAGATAGGATCGAAAATATTGTTAAAGAATCAATGTCGTTAATTTTTGATCACCCGGATTATCAAAAAATAGCTGGTGCAGCTGGTGGTCCCGCTGAAAATAATGATTGTTTTATTCTTTCTATATTATCTCATCTATCATCTCAGAAAGTAGAAGAAATAAAAAAATTTGTTGATAAACATAAAATCTGCACATTATATATTAAAGACAATCGAGGGGAAATTAAGGAACAAACTTTGGATCTTTTTGATACAGCAGGTGGCAATAGTGTGTTTATAAGTGATACAGCGAAAACAATTGCTTATATGAGAGCGGCATTAGCGATAAAAATAGTAAAAAACTGGAATAAATTTCCCGATGGTGATCCTGAGCGTCAATTAAATATTAAAGACTTGGATGAATTTCTAACTTTATTAGGTAATGGGCCATTAAGAGATGAGAACAATAAGATTACGAGGCACGGTCAGCGTCAGATTAGCGGAGAGAGTCACCTGATAGCTCAAGCTGTGGCAGATTTAACAGAACGACCATTTTTGCTTATTTATCAAACCGATATTGGTCAAACCGGATATTTTTTGACGACAAAAGGTGCTGTGTCTAGGAATGAAATTGAAACATATCATGGGATGGAGATAGGAAATTTTAAATTTGATGATATTTATACCAATTATGTACGCAAGCGAGGACGAGATGCACAGCAATCAGAATGTATAAAAGAATCAAACAAGATATTAACTGAGCGTAATGAGAAACTTTTGGAGTTAATCGATGATCCAAATGTTATCAGTATAAGATTAAGTGCTAGCGTAAATATAAAAACAGGAAATACCTGTGGGCATTTTTGGGCAATCGGAAGAAATTATATGGGCGAGACCTTGACGACACAGAAGAATTGGGATGTATTTGGTAGATTGAATGTAGAAAAAGATTTTCAAAGCAACTCCGGTGCATCTATAAAAAATGTTGATCAGCTTGGATTTACTGAAAAAAATAAAAATATGCCGTCACTTTATTTTTTAGCTAATGCAAACAACATTCAAGGACTTGAAGATATTATAGATTTCTTGCGGAGGTTATATCCAAAGAATATTAAGACTAATTTTGACAAATGGTTTAAGCACCTTCTTTGTAGTACTGATGGAAAAATTGATGAAAACGATGAATACAAATTTAAAAATCAAATTATTAAGCTTTTTTATAGCCAAGATAAAAATAACAACCTTTATAAAGATGGTAACAAAGTACTTGGTTGGTGTGAAGTAATAAATAATTTTTCATCATATGTTCCATCACAGTTTCATTTTAAATGGTTTCAAATTGTTTACCAACTATTGACAGATCCAATTTCGTTTTACAAAAATACTGTTATTGGAAAATTAGCAAATATAAAATTGGAAAATGATAATGGTATGAAATATTTTGGTTATCTTATTGGTAAATTTGTTGAATCCGTTAAAAATCAAGAAACATATGAAGCATGGAAAAAAAATTTTATCGATGGCGATTATTTAGAAAACGAATTTATATGTAAAAATGATATAGAGAATAGATTTTTGAGTTTATTAGAGACAGAGAAATTTATTGGTTATGACAATCAAGACATAGTCGATAATTTATTGAAATTTATCAGACTTTTTGATCCGAGCGATTTGTATATGTTAATTGGTGTGGTTGAAAAAGAAAAAAATTGTGACGCGTTAAAACCGTTATATAATTTGTCACCTAAAACGGTAAATAAGTTCTGTAATCTATTTAGGAATTTTGTGCTTCAAAAAGGAAAAAATCAAAATGAAATTAATAAAGAAGGGGATAAAAAAGAAAATAAAAACGACAACATTATCAAAAAACAAGATGATATTCGTAACGCGCATATTAATTTAATCAAACTGTTAGGAGAAATAAATTCTCAAAATCCAAATGGTATGCTCGACGAAATTATTTCTGATTCAAAAAGTTTTGAAGAGCTTAGGGATTCTTTGAAAAATATTAAAAGTATTGTTGATCAAGGTGGAAAAAATTGTAATGCGTTGAAACCATTATATAATTTGTCACCTAAAACAGTAAGTAAGTTTTTTACCCTATTCAGAGAATTTGTTGCAAAAGAAAAAAATAAAAACGAAATTAAGAATGATGAAAATAGTAATAATAATGATATCAAAGAGCAAGATAATATCGAAAACGCGCATATTAATTTAATTAAATTGTTAGGAGAAATAAATTCTCAAAATCCAAATGGTATTTTTGACCAAATTATTTCTAATTCGAAAAGTTTTGAAGAGCTTAGGGTTTCTTTAAAAACGATTAAAAGTATTGTTGATCAAGGAGATGGCGCCAAAAACTTTTTATTCGCTTTGAATTTTAAATCTTTGAAAAAAGCACTTGATAATTTTAAACAAGAACAAGAAAAAAAAGGAAAAGAAAAAGAAAAAAAAGAAAACAAACAGCAATCTTTTTGGGATTTTATAAAAGATAAGAACTATGAGCGCAATGATATTCAAAAAATTGTTTCTGTGTCAAATAGCTTGGATGAAATAAAAAATAATCTCGAAGAATTGAATAATGATGAATTACCAATGTATCTATGTAAAAAGTATCATGAGGTGGAAAACAAAAAAAATATTTTTTGGAAATTATATACAAGTATGAAAAGCAACATATCAAAAATATTTTCTTTGTTTAAAAATAATGGAAATCAAGATGTCCAAGACAAACAATCTCTTGAATATATCGCATCGGCATTAAACAAAGATGGTGATGAGGGAGAAAATGCAAGAATTATGTTTTATACTATGAGCAAAAATATGGGACAAGAAAAAATGAAACAACTTTGGGAACAGGTAGAAAAATATATGGCAAAGAATAAGGAAAATAATGAAAATAATGAAAAATCAGAAGAAAAAGAAGAAGAAATCAACACAAACACAAAATAACAAACAAAATCCTAAGATTCTTTAAGTTTTTGCTCGGCTTCCGGTTTTCGTAAATAAAACGGTAAAAAATCTGCGTAATCAAAAATATATTTGCTCTCGGGTTTTAAATTTGAATCCGAGAGTATTTTTTTTGCACACAAAATTATATTTTCTGCCGACTGATAATTTAAATGCTCAGGCGCGAATAAAATTTTTTCTTCCTCCAAAATTTTTTTATTTGCTTCTACGCCATCGCCCAAAAAAATCAATGGCAAGGCAAACTCGCTTTTTAATTTTAGTGCATCCGAAATTATTTTTTTTATATCGCAATTTAAATATTCCGAAACACGCTTCGAACAAAAATTATTATTTATATAAAGCGCACCATAAATTTGCTCGCGGCGCGCATCCAAAACCGGAACAACAATTATTTTTTTATACGCAAAAATATTTAACGCCATTGCATCCAAAGTCGGTACGTTTATTATTTTTATATTTAAAGCGTGTGCAAAAGCTTTTGCAGTCGCGACGCCAATTTTTATTCCTGTAAAAGATCCGGGTCCGCTCGAACAAGCAATATAATTAATTTGATTCGCTTTTAAATTTAAATTTCGCAATAAATCTCTAATCATCGGCAATAAAGTTTGCGAATGAGTATATCCTGAATTTAAACTCGTGAGCCCCAAAATTTTATTTTGCTCCAAATTCATTACCGCAACCGAAGCAATTTTTCCTGTCGATTCTATCGCCAGCATATTCATTAAAATTATCTCCTATAAAAAATTTTTTTATTTTTTTAAGCCACCAAATTATTATAAAAAAAATTTTCGTGATATTAAATTTTAAGCCGGCGACAAAAAATAAAATCCGTCAAGATATATTAATCTCAACGGATTTTTTTATTTTTTAAAATCAAAACCAAAAAATTAAAACCTAAAATCTCGCTCGCCATTTTTTATTTTCGCCAAATATTTTTCAAGCAAATCATGAGTTCTTTTATTTTCAATTTTTTCTAATTCCCGCGAAATAATTTTTTCACCCAACATTTTTGTTTTTTCACTCGCATAATCTTCGAGATACTCTTGCAAAGTCAATAAAGCATTCGGTCCACAGCAATTTAAAATATTTTTCGCTTTCGTAATCGACATAAATTTTTCTCCCGTTCGACCTTCGCGATAACAAGCCGTACAAAAACTCGGAATATGATTTAATTCCAAGAGCCAATAAATTATTTCATCAAGCGATCTTTTATCATCCGTGTCAAATTGTGCCAAATTATTTTTTTTATTTACTAACTATCCGCCAACACTCGTATTCGACGCTGCACTTATTTGCGAAATTCCCAAACCCAAAATTTCTTTTCGCATCTCTTTTGATTCACGCGTCGAAATAATTAATCCCGTATACGGCACAGCAATTCTTAAAACCGCAACTATTTTTTTAAAAATATTATCTGGCACAGAATTAAAATTTTCTAGATTTATATTATTTGCCGGACGAATTCGAGGCACACTTATCGTATGCGGACCAACGCCAAATTTTTTTTCCAAATGCTCAGCGTGCATTAATAACCCAACAAAATCATATTTATACGAATCCAAACCAAATAAAACTCCAAGACCAACATCATCAATTCCGGCAATCATCGCTCGATCCATTGCTTCCGTGTGATAATTATAATTATGTTTCGGTCCACTCGGATGTAATTTCTCATAATTTTTTTTGTTATACGTCTCTTGAAATAAAATATAAGTTCCGATTCCCGCGGCTTTTAATTTTTTATAATCATTTATTTCTGTTGCGGCAATATTTATATTTACACGACGAATCGCACCATTTTTATGTTTTATTTTATAAATCGTGTCTATGCTTTCGAGAATATATTCGATCGGACAATTAATAGGATCTTCGCCAGATTCAAGCGCCAATCTTTTATGTCCCATATCTTGCAAAAAAATTACTTCTTGTTTTATTTCGTCTTGAGTTAATTTTTTACGTGGCATATTTTTATTTGCAAAACAATATGGACAATAAACACATCCGTTTACGCAATAATTTGACAAATATAACGGCGCGAACAGAACTATCCGATTGCCATAAAATTTTTGTTTTATATAATTCGCAAGCGCAAAAATTTCTTGCTCGATATTCTTATCATTATTTTCTAATAAAATAATTGCGTCCCTATGGCTTAAACCATTTAAATTTTTTGCGCGCTCCAAAATATTTTTTATGACATCCAAATTATTTTTATTTTTTTCGGCGCAATCCAAACTTTCCAAAATTTCCGCATCGCAAATAAATTCCGTTGCAAAATCAGAATCAACTTTATACATAAAAAAATCCTCCAAATTAAAAAAATCTGCCACGTAATTCTACCACGCAGCAGATTAAAATTATTGTTTTGATGATGTATTTATTATATTTTCTGACAGGGCTATCTCTTCGAGCGGTTTTTTATCGCCATCTATAATACTTTGATTTTGTAAATTATGGTTAATAATAGAAATATCATTTTGAAGATTTAAATTTTTATCTTTCTCATGTTCTTCTTTTAATGTTTCCCAAAGCAGTTCTGATAAATCATATGATATATCTATATCGTATTTAATTAATTTTTCATCTGTATTTGGTTCATGCCTAAAATAAGCGTTTCTTCCTTTAATCTCCAACATTTCTTTTATATTGTTTAAGTGCCCAGCTATATTTTTATTAATAAATTTTTCACATGCAACTAAAAGATTGTTATCGATGTGATTCACATGATTTCTAAATCTATTTGCTATTTCACCGATTGTCATACTATTTATTTTACCTGTTAATGCATCGTCAAAAAAATTATTTATTTTATCCATCAAGGTATTACCATGTCTATTAATAAATGTCTTGACATCATCAAGGTCTATCTCATTAAAATTTTTAATGCCACTATATTTTTTTATTTTATTTTCTAAATCTAATGCATTGTCGCTAAAATATTGTTTAACTTTCTCCCAAGCTTGATCTCCAATAAAATATAATTCTGAATCAATAAATTGTTCAAATAAATCCGTAACAGTTCTATACTTTCTCCTCCGGTTTGCATATTCTCGCAATTTACTTCTCCAAAGTATTTTTTCAGCCAAATAATAAGTTTGATAACGCAAACTATTCAAACACAAAAGGCAAGCAATACAACATGCGGGTACAGTAATAAAAGACAGTCCAAGGCTCCAACCCCAATGCAAAAAAATCCATGGTATCACGACAATAGCAAGCGACAAAATAGGAATTGCGATGTTAATTGACCAATGAATAATAACTAAGTAAGGCAAATAACTTTTTAATTCACGAAACCCTGGATAATTTGGATCATACTCTTCCATCTTTTTAACCACGTAAACGTAATCTATATAATTACGATTAATATTACCGGTTTCAATGCCCAAAATATAATCGAATACATCATTAACGTTTTTGCGAGTATTTTCATTTAAGTCTTGATGGTTTTGTAAATACTTTTCTCGTGAAATCTCAATTTGAAAAAGCTTTATATTTTCTTGTCCTATAAATATCCGTTTTTTTTTTAATAGTTTCCATACTAAGTCATTTTCACTAGAATTCCAATAATTTTCCTGATAAATACGATACTTATTACTGATAAAACGTTCGCATTTAATAATTTTCTCAAAATTATTCTTGCTTATAGAACTTTTCTCTTTTTCTATATCTATATTTATAATTTCTCCATTGTTTTTGTTTTGTTCGTTTTGATTTGTCGATGTTTTTATCTCAAACCAATTTCTGTTTGATCCTGTATTTATATCTCTCTGTCCAATCTGAGTTTTAGTTTTTGTCTCTAAATTTTTTTTAAACCAACCGAAATAATCAGTCCAAAAATATTCATATTGCTCAGAATTCATTGATTTAAAAACTTGTAACAATGACCGATTTTTTTTAAAAATCAAATCAGATATTAACGGATATAAAAATTCATAGTTTTTACATTTATTTCTGTCTGCATAAACGTTTATAAGTAAATCAGGTCTTGCTTCGACCAATTTGAAAAGTTTTTCTTTACGCTCTTGAACTACTTTTTTATCTTTATCAATGCAATAATCGAATAATTTAACTTTACCATAACCATGATATCCATTACAAAATGCATACCAAACAATTTCATTATCCAGATTATCAAATATAAAATCCACGTTACAATTGTTTATTAATCTCGGACATGCTTCCAGCATTTTCATAAACTTTTTTTTGTACTCTGGAATCAATTTGTTATCTTTATCAAAACAACGTTCAACAACTGATAAATAATAAAATTCCTTACAAAATGCATACCAAACAGCTTCATTGTCCAAATTATCAAATATAAAATCTGAGCTCAAATCTACAATCATAGAAGAATCTATAGTAATTACACGGAAGAAAATTCCTTTGTTGTTATTATTGTCGTTATTATTTATGATTAACTTGGCAAATCGATAAAGGGTACCAAAGTACGAGTCAAAGCTTATAACATACTTGCGAAATTTCTTATTCTGCAAAATATTTATAATTTTTTCTAACATGTCATCTAAATTATTATTGTTTGGAAAAATTATTTTACTTATTTGTTTTTTTGGTATACAACTTAAAAACAAATTGACTGCGTTAATTCCTTGACGAAAATCGGTGACTGAGTTGTTATCTATTTTTTCTCCAGATTTAAATTCATTGACGCAATCTTTAATTTTTTCTTGACAGACAAATTTACAAAGTTCCCAGCCACGCAAAACCCATTGTTCAGGGTCACAATCTTTAAATCCAAATTGCATTCTGTTGACAATATTTGGGTTCTTCTTTATTATTCTTCGACTCGGAATCCACATTTTAATAAACGCCTTTTGAAAATCATTCAATTCGCCATCATTTGACTTTTCTATAATAATTTTTCTGTACAAAAAATCCGGACTAAAGTAATCGATGTATCGTTGGTCTACCTCTAATAATTCCTTATAAAGCTCATCTTCTAACCTTTCAGCAATTTTCTGAACCTGAGGTGCCTGATCTTTATCGTCCAATACAATTCCGTATTCTAATTTTTTATCGTATTGTGTACCAAGCAATAACTTATCATCAATTTCCTGTTGCAATTTATCTTTTGATAATCCATCGAAATAATCCTTTTTTTCGGGATACAACAACTTCAATTTATTCTTCCCAACATCCAAAGAATTTTTCAACTTATCATCTTTTATCCAATTTTTCCATTGCTTATAACTATTTTTAACTTCTTCTCTATTTTTTGCTTTCAAGTATTCAAATGCCGCATTTACATGTTTAGCAACCAATTCATAAATCAAACATTCAAAACATTCATTACTCGGTGGCCATTTTAAATCACCATCATATTGCTGTACCTTATTCATTTCTACAAGTTGAAAGTTATACATAAACTTAATATTTTGCCAAAAAGACTCCGGTGTTAGGTTTTTTATAAGCGCTAACTGCCCAAGCTCCGTCTTTTCAACCTGGTATTCTTTTCCTGCTTCAAATTCAATTTTTCCATCAGAAAGTACATTATTTTTAAAAACTACAGTAATCTTACTATCCTGCATGATATATCTCCCAAATAAAATTAATATTTTACTTCTATCATAATAATTCTACATGATTTTTGTAATTTTGTCAATATAATTTTTTCGTGCTACAAAATTTATTTCATGGGTGTACAAAATATTTTTTTCATAGAATAATAAAAATAAAAAATCGTGATTGAGTTTTTGTATAAAACAGGCAAACAAAAAAATATTAATAAATGATATTTTTATCTGTTAAAATATAAATATATCTAATTTGTTATTTTCATTTTAAATCAATTTGAATCACTGGATATGCGGATAAGATTAAAATGGATAATTTGGGTAATGAATCGAGAAATGTGTATGAAGATGCAGTTTACAAAATAAGGAGAAGCAAAAAATTTTTTCAGGCTTACTGATGCTGATACAAATGTCATTTTAAAATTTTGTCATGACAGAACGTTTTTAAATGTATTGGTCGTAAATAAATCATGGAATAAGCAAACTAGAGAGCATTCACATAAAAAGCAAGTCAAAAATAAAAGCAAGGGAGATGGTAGAAATAAAAATAGAATCAAGCTTATCGTAGCGAGTAAAAACTTTTCTAAAACGTTTCAATCTCAGGAAATATCGCTCGATATTGTTGCGTTGTTTATCATAACTCCAAGGCAACTTACGATTTTTTTAAAGTGAAACAATTGTGCGAAACCTGCGATCTTTGGCCAAAACTAAGGTTTTATTATATCTATAAACTCTATCCATAAAGAGTATATAGTTCTCTTTATTAAACAGTTTTTATTTTTTATAGCTTCTCAAATTAAGGTTTAAAAAAAAAGTAATAGCTTTGGCAATCGGACTGTTTTTAGACCATCTACTCAATTTCATGTAAGTTGTGTGCCAATTTTCATATTTTTTTGGTAGTACCCTTTATTTGAAACCATTCTCTTTTATGTAAAGCATTACACACGTAAATTTGTAGTTTAATATCTTCGTCAATTTCCTTGCTATCGGCATTAATTCCTCTAGCTTTTTATATTGTAGTTTTGTCAGTTTCATTTTTCTATCTTACCAATTTTTTCCTTTACAGTCAATTTATTTTCATTTTATGCGAAAGCTGCCTAATTTGTGAATTACTACTTTTTCTACCAAATTCTTTTTAATTCAAATTTGGTTGAAAAATAATAATGACGAGATAAATTTCTATTTTTTACATATAAAACCACGAGTTAATATTTACAAGAGATAATTATTTTTTATAAAATATTTGTGCGTTTATTACACATAAGCATATTTGTGATTTTATCGTATAAGTAAAAATTGCTTACGATAATTTAAATTGGAATTTTAAAAATATGTTATAATCGCAAACTGGGTTAATAAAAAATATATAGGGGGATTTTTATATGCCAATAATTGATCCGTATGCTTTCATATTAGGATGTTCTGCAATTGGAGCAGGATTAGCCATGATAGCTGGAATCGGACCGGGAATTGGTCAAGGTATTGCTGCAGGGCAAGGAGCTTCAGCGGTTGGACGTCAACCTGAAGCAAGGTCAACTATTATGAGTACAATGTTGGTTGGTGCTGCGGTTGCCGAAACAACAGGAATTTATGGTTTAGTCGTTGCTTTAATTTTAATGTTTGCAAATCCGTTGATTGATAAATATATTTCTTTACTGGGATAAAATTGTCGGAGGAGATATTTTGGAAAATTTAGCGAGGGTTATCGGATTTGATCAGCAATTTTTAATTCAAGTAGTGTTTCAGTTTTTAAACTCGTTGATTTGTTTTGCAATTTTATATTATTTGCTGTATAAGCCAGTTTTAAAATTTATGTCGACAAGACGAGAAAAAATAGAAAATAAAATAAAAGATGCAGAACGAGTGTCAAACGAAGCTGATGATTTAAAAAAAGAATATGAAATGTTGTTGAAAAAAAATCATGCTGAAGCAAGTAAAATTATTGAAATGGCAAAAGAACAAGCAAAAATTATTATTACTCAGGCAAATGACGAAGCTAATAAAATAAAAAAACAAGCCGGAGTTGAAATCGAAAACGAAAAAACTCAGGCACAGGCAAATATGAAAAAAGAAATTATTAATGTTTCATGGGTAGTGATAAATAATTTTTTGCTGGATGATAATATTAGTCAGGATTTGCATAATGAATTAAATCAAAAATATCTGGAAGCAATGAAAAATATAGATTTGGATGATAAAATAAAAAAGGCGGATTAGAAATGGGTGTAGCCGAAGTTTATGGAGAAGTATTATTTGATTTATCGAAAGAGAGCGACAATATTGATTTATTTTTTAATAAGATAAAATTTATTGACGAAAATATTTTATCTGAGCAAGACTTTTTAAATTTTATTTTGAATCCAGATATAAATTTTGATGATAAAAGAAATTTTTTATGTAGGTTTGTTGTTAAATCTTGTGATTTTGCAGGTAGATGTATTTTAAATTTTTTTTTGGTTTTGCTTGATAGAAATAGGTTTACTGAAATAAAGTCGATTGTGAGTTCTTTTTATGATTTTTATTATGATTATAAAAATATCTTGCGGGTGAATGTTTTTTCTAAAGTAAGTTTATCTGATAAAATTTTGTTTGATATAGAATTATTTTTGAAAAAAAAGTATGACAAGGAAATTTATTTGAAAAATATTATTGATAATGAAATTATTGCCGGATTTATAATTGAATTTAAGGGCGTCACGATTGATTGTAGTTTTAATAAAGAGTTAAATGATTTTAAAAAAAGCTTGTATAGAATAGATTTTTAGGCTTAAGGGTTGGTGATATTTTTTTATGGATTTAAAACCTGATGAAGTGGTTGGGATTATAAAAGAAGAAATAAAAAATTATGGGAAAAAGCATGATATTGAATTGAATAAAACAGGAAGCGTTATAGAGTTGCACGATGGAATTGCGCATATTTTTGGTTTGTTTGATGCGATGATTGGAGAATTAATTGAATTTGATAATAATATTTTTGGAATGGTCATGAATCTTGAAGCAAATAGTGTTGGTGCAATAATTTTTGGTAATAGCGAAAGTGTTCATGCAGGAAGCAAAGCGAAATTAACCGGACGTGTTGTTGAGGTTCCGGTTGGATATGGTTTATTAGGTCGTGTTGTAAATGCGTTGGGCGATCCAATTGATCATAAAGGGAAGATTAATTTTGAAAAAAAGTCGCCGATTGAGAAAATTGCTCCCGGTGTAATAAAACGCAAAGAAGTCAATATGCCGTTAGAAACGGGGATAAAAGCAATTGATGCGATGGTTCCAATTGGACGCGGGCAACGTGAATTAATTATTGGTGATAGACAAACTGGAAAGACTGCAATTTGTATTGACACGATATTAAATCAAAAAGGCAAAGATGTTTATTGTGTTTATGTTGCCATTGGGCAAAAAAAATCGACTGTGAGTCGCATGGTAAAAATATTTGAAGATCATGGTGCTTTAGATTATACGACCGTTGTTTTTGCAAGTGCTTCTGATGGTGCGCCAATGCAATATATTGCTCCGTATTCTGGATGTGCTATTGCAGAAGAATTTATGGAGCAAGGAAAAGATGCTTTAATAATATATGATGATTTATCGAAACATGCTGTCGCGTATAGAACTATGTCTTTATTATTAAGAAGACCACCGGGTCGCGAAGCTTATCCGGGCGATGTATTTTATTTGCATTCGAGATTATTGGAACGAGCAGCGCATTTAGATGAAAAATATGGTGGCGGTTCGCTGACGGCATTGCCAATTATTGAAACACAAGCGGGAGATGTATCGGCTTATATTCCTACGAATGTAATTTCGATTACGGACGGGCAAATTTATTTAGAAACGGAATTGTTTAATGCAGGTGTTCGTCCAGCAATTAATCCGGGATTATCTGTTTCGAGAGTTGGTGGAAGTGCGCAAACAAAAGCGATGAAAAAAATTGCTGGGCCAATAAGAATTGAATTGGCGCAATATCGTGAACTGGAAGCATTTTCGCAGTTTGGTTCGGAATTGGATGCAAATACTCTTAAAAGATTGGAAAAGGGAAAAAGATTGTTAGAAGTTTTGAAGCAAAAGCAATATGATACGATGGCACTTGAAGAAGAAATTATTATTTTATATGCGGTGACGAAAGATTATTTGCAGGATATTCCAGTGGAAAAAATTTTGGCGTTTGAAAAAGAATTTTTGGGTTATATAAAAAAATTTTATGTTGATGTGATAGATATAATAAAAAATAAAAAAGATATAGATAAAAATTTAGAGGCGCGAATAAAAGAAGCTATAGATAAATTTAAAGAAGATTATTTAAGAGATTCTCAGGAGTGATTTTATGACTTTAAGAGAAATTAAAAGAAGAATTAAAGCTGTAGAAGGGACGAGAAAAATTACGAGAGCAATGGGTTTTGTTGCGACTGTTGAATCACAAAAAATGCATGCGAAATTTATTAACGCACAGCATTTTTTTTTGGATATGAATGAGTTTTTAAAATATATGTCATGTGATTTTTATAGTCTTGAAAAGGAAAAAAAATGCTTAATTTTTATTGCGAGCAATAAAGGATTGTGTGGAAGTTATAATATAAATGTTGCGAGATGTGTTTTGGATTTATTGAATAAAATTAAAGCTGAAAAAATAATCGGCGTTGGAAATACTGGTTTAAATATAGCGAAAAAAAATAATATTAAGCTGGATAAAATTTTTTTAGATCGAAAATTTAATATAGATTTGGCAGAAGATATTAGTGAGATGGTAATTGATTTATATAAAAATAATTATGAGATATATCTTGTGCATACGAAATTTTATTCGAGTGTAAGACTATTGCCTGTTTATAAAAAAATTTTGCCGTTAGAAAAAAGTAATAGAGAAATTTTGTTTGAGCCGGAAAAAGATGTTTTTGTAGATATGTGTTTGAAAAAATTTGTTAAATATATTATTTATAGTATGTTATTGGAATCGTCTTTGTGTGTTCAGAGCTCGAGAATGTTAAGCATGAAGGCAGCGACTGATAATGCGGATGAAATGCTAAAAAAATTAAAGTTAAAATATAATATGATTAGGCAAAGTAAAATAACTCAGGAATTAATTGAAATTATAAGTGGGGCAAATAAAAAATAAAAAAAATATAAGGATGTGAATTGATTGGGAAGCGTAGAAAATGTTGGAGAAATAGTGCAAGTTATTGGAGCCGTTGTTGATATAAAATTTTTTAATAAGGTGCCGAAAATAAATAACGCGGTAAAAATAGAATTTGATAATAAAAAAATAATTGCTGAAGTGAGACAGCATTTAGGGAATAATATTGCAAGATGTATCGCGATGCAATCGACGGATGGTTTAAAAAGAGGTATGTCGGCGGTTGATACAGGCGAGGCAATAAAAGTTCCTGTTGGAGAAGAAGTTTTAGGACGTATGTTTAATGTTATAGGCGAGCCAATTGATAATATTAATGACTCGGGAAGAAATAAATTTAATAAAATGCAGTCGATTCATCAGCAGAGTCCTGATTTTTCTAAGCAATCGAATCGAACTGAAATTTTTCCGACGGGAATTAAAGTTATAGATTTATGTTGTCCGTATGTAAAAGGTGGAAAAATTGGTTTATTTGGCGGAGCAGGCGTTGGAAAAACTGTTTTGATAATGGAATTAATAAGAAATATTGGAAGTGAACTTGGCGGCTATTCGGTTTTTTCAGGTGTTGGCGAAAGAACGCGCGAAGGAAATGATTTATATCACGAAATGAAAGCATCTGGAGTTTTGGAAAAAACGGCGTTAGTTTTTGGACAAATGAATGAGCCACCGGGAGCAAGAATGAGAATTGCTTTAAGTGGTTTGACAATGGCAGAGTATTTTCGAGATGTCTTGCATCAAGATGTTTTGTTATTTATAGATAATATTTTTAGATTTGTGCAAGCAGGTTCAGAAGTTTCGGCTTTGTTAGGACGAATGCCAAGCGCGGTTGGATATCAGCCGACGTTAGCGGATGAACTTGGTGAGTTGCAAGAAAGAATCACGTCGACAAAAAATGGTTCGATCACTTCGGTGCAGGCTATTTATGTGCCAGCAGATGATTTGACTGATCCGGCACCGGCAACAACTTTTTCGCATTTAGATGCGACAACTGTTTTATCACGATCGATAGTTGAACTGGGAATTTATCCAGCGGTTGATCCATTGGAATCGACGTCAAGAATTTTGGATCCGTTAATTGTTGGTGAAGAGCATTATAAAGTTGCGCGCGGAGTACAAGAGATTTTGCAAAGATATAAAGAATTGCAGGATATAATCGTAATTTTGGGAATGGATGAATTGTCGGAAGAAGATAAATTGACGGTAAGTCGAGCGCGGAAAGTTCAAAGGTTTTTGTCGCAGCCGTTTTTTGTCGCAGAAAAATTTACGGGCATAAAAGGAAAATATGTTGATATTGATGAAACTGTGCGTGGATTCAAAGAAATTTTGGAAGGTAAACATGATGAAATTCCAGAAGACGCTTTTTTAAATTCGGGAACTATTGATGATGTTTTGGCTAAGGTGAAACAAAATGCATAAATTGCGCGTGGTAATAAAAAATATTGACGGGATAATTTATGATGATTTGGCGGATATTGTAATTATGGAAACGGTTGATGGTGAGATTGGAATTATGGCAAATCATATTCCAATGATGGCTGAATTAAAAAAAAATTCGAGTGTAAAAATTAAAAATGATGGGCAGGAATTTGATTTTGAGATTAATAATGCTGTAGCGAAAATTTGTGATAATAAGTTGGATATTTTAGATTTTAGTGAAAAAAAATAAGACTGAGAATAAAAACTCGGTCTTATTTTTTTTTAATAATTAAACGGTCTTGAAATTCAGGGCCGTTTTTATTTTTGTTTAAAAAAAATTATTCTATAGAAGAAGATTTTTTGGTAGCTTGAAAAATATATTTGTATGTTGTTTAAAAAAATATAAAAAAAGTATTGAAAAAGAATATTTTTTGGTTTACAATAAAAATGGATTTGTTTTGCAGCTGTATATAAAATGTTATTTTATAAAAAATTAGGGGGAGATAATATGGAGTCGGAAAAAAACATTAATGTTAATGAAAGTGAGGAAGATGAAGAATCAATAACTGATAATAGCGAACAAATACAAAAACAGATGAATGATTTATTAAATGAAAAAAATTTGAAAGAGTATATATATTTATATATCAAGAAATATGATAAAGAAGACTTGGGATTTACTTGCTTTACGATGATGCAGAGTGCGCGTAAGTTACTAAGAGGATTTGTTAATAACAAAAATTATAAAAATAAATATAATTTACTGATGAAGCTGGGCCATAATGATTTTAAAAAATTTTTTGGAAATGCAACTATATCTAAAGATTTAGCTGATGTAATATTATTGGCTTGGGTTCACTGTAGACAATCCAGAATATCGGGAAACGATCCAGTTCAAAGTTTTGATAAATCTTTTGGTAATTTTAAAACACTTTACTCTGATAACGCTTCACCGACGGGTATGGTGTACTTTCTTTCTGTTTTTGAGGAAAAGTCATTGAGTATTATGGATGTTAAGCAGGTTTTATTGGTAAAAAAGTCATTAGTTGTATATGTGGATGCTGATGGAGAGATTGATAACTGGCCCGGATATCAACCTACAGAAAAAACTTTTACAATAGTATTAAAGGCGATTGAATCTGTGTCGTACAATTGGAAGTTAACAAAAGATTTTATGGATGTTATTTGCAAAACTTTAGATTTTAAAACGCTAAACGATAAATTAAAATTTAATGACATAAGTAAAATAGACAATGAGGTTTTGGAGGAAATCAATCGCTTTTACGCTGTTATTTGCAACACTATTCTTCATAATCGTTTATATAACAAAAATACTGAACTGGCTCTAGAAAAAGATGATTTTTATGCCAGATTCAATATGAAGAAAACCAAAGGAACTTTAATTAATTTTTGGAAAAAAATTAATGGTGCAAGTCAAGACCCAAAAGATAATTCGTTTTATAGGCTCCTGAAAATAGATGTTATTAATAAATTGGCCGAAAACGAAAAAAATATTTACGCAGTTCAATTAAAAAAATTGGTGGGTAAGAATAATATCTTAGAATCTCTTGGTGTTAAAATTGAAGATACAGATAAATCTACCCAATTAGATTTAACACAAACAAAAAACGAAAACAAAATCTTAATCTGGAAAAATCTAATTTTAATATTATTAATTGCGTTATCGGCTTTAGCTTCTTTGTTATTTGGACTGAATATTAAATTTCTTTTTCTTGCTTTTATAACAAATCCATTGTCAATAATAATTACAGCAGTTGCGGTTATATTATTTATAAGTTTAACTATCTATGCCAACAAAGTTAAAGCAGTTAGGTTGGAAAAATTATGTTGTGGAAAAAAATCAGACGGTAAATCATTTTTTAATATATATAAAAATATTAGCAATGAAATTCCGGATCAAAACAAAAACAATAATTTGATTAAAAAATAAAAAATAAGACTGAGAATAAAAAAACTCGGTCTTATTTTTTTTATAATTAAATGGTCTTGAAATTCTGGGCCGTTTTTATTTTGGTTTAAAAAAAATTATTTTATAGAGGAAGATTTTTTGGTGGCTTGAAAAATATGTTTGTGTGTTGTTTAAAAAAATATAGAAAAACTATTAACAGAGAATATTTTTTGGTTTATACTAGAGGCAAGTAGCTTGGCTACGAAATTTTGTTCTTTGGTATTAGATAAAAATATTTTGGAATATGGAGAGGGGGAGTTGGTTGTGGAAAGTACTAGAAAAAAAGATTCGGATTTGTCAATGATAAAAAGTGCTGCTGACGGTGATAGATATGTCGAAAGCATTGCTAACGAATATAATTAATCACCAGATAAATGGGAAGATATTGATAAAAAAGTTTTTTTTGCAGTGTCAAAAAATGAAGTACAGACAAACGAAAAGAGACAGGTAATATATATCCGCAATTTCGAAGATCTTTATAATCTAAAAATTAAATTAATTGATGCATTTTTGTCTTTCGAAAAAAAAGTTCGTAGAGAGGTAAACAGTCGAAATACCTTGTATTATGCCGAAAAATTGCAAGTACCAGTGAGCTTACTGTCTTGTATTTTTGATAAGTTTGCCAAGAATTTTAGTTTGACAGACAAAGATTTTAAACCGGAAGAATTAAAATATGATGAAGATAAGGGAAAAAGCATAATTAAAAACACTAATTTTATTTATTTTTGTTTAACTATTGCTTTCACCATGTCTCATTTATTAGGTAATAATGGAACTATATCCAAGGATTTTAAACAGAATATTGAAAAACTTTTTAATGATAAAACTATATGTCCTGGTTTTTTAAGTATTGTTGATAAATTAGCGAAACTTGATAATTTTTGTTTTCTATGTAATAATATCGATAAAGTTAACTTTGGTTTTTATGATGCCGGGAAACAGTCTAGTGCAGGTAATTATCTTTCAAATTTTAAGTGGGCGATGAAAAAGTCTGAGCTAAAACTTTCAGCTTTGTTTGGCAAAAAGATAAGCAAAACCAAAACGATAAAATTGAAGATAGAAAACGAATTCAATGAAAACAAAGATATAACAACACAAAAACAGAGAAACGAAAAAGTTTTAATCTGGAAAAATCTAATTTTAATATTATTAATTGGACTAGCTGCTTTGGCTTCTTTAATTTTTGGGATAAATATTAAATTTCTTTTTATCACTTTTATAACAAATCCATTGTCAATAATAATTACAGTGGTTGCAGTTATATTATTTTTTGGTTTAACTATCTATGCCAACAAAGTTAAAGCAATTAGATTGCAAAAATTGTGTTGTGGAAAAAAATCGGACGGTAAATCATTTTTTAATATATATAAAAGTATTAACACTGGAATTCCGGATCAAAACAAAAACAATAATTTGATTAAAAAATAAAAAATTAAAACGGAAAGCAAAAATTTGGTTTTATTTTTGTATGAAGAAAATTATGTGATAAAATTTCTTTGGTGGCTTGAAAAATATGTTTGTGTGTTGTTTAAAAAAATATAAAAAAGGTATTGACAGAAAATATTTTGTGGTTTACAATAAAAATGGATTTGTTTTGCAGTTGTATATAAAATATTATTTTATAAAGGATCAGGGGGAGATAATGTGGAGCCATATAAGAAAGAAGAGAGTGGAGATATAGAAAAAGCAAAATTGGAGGAGCAGCTATTTAAATCATATAAGAAATTAATTAACAACGAAGAGGGAATAATTTTAGATTTAGATCAACCAAATAAAGCAGAATTACAACAACAAATAGAAATGATAAAAACTTCGATTGTATTTTATGAATATGCGCTGAAAGTATCAATTCAGCAAATAAAAGCAATGGTCGACCAAAAGAATCAAGACGCTATGGCAATGCATTTTATTTGTAATGGATTACTCGATAGGCTTAAAACGTTACACGATGGTTTTGATAAATATAAATTTGAAGATATTATTTCAAGCTGTAAAATAATCTCAGGATATGTGAAAAATCTGATAGATGTTTGCTGTCAATTATCAGAAAAAGATAAACGTTTTAGCGTTGCATGCAAAACAATGTTGGGCACCGGGCTTAAAATGTATGAACGGGAAAAATTAAATAATGACTCAATAGGCCAAATTATTACAAAATATAAAGATCGTTTATGCAAATTAAATAGTGAAGATCAAAAAGGAAGAAAAATTCAAGTTGTGCTGTTTGCGAGTCAACAATTAATAAATGATTTAGAAAAATGCAAAGCAGATCTTGATAAATGTCAAAATCAATATAACTTTGAAGATTTAATAGGAATTTATTCAAAAATCGCAAAAAACGAAACCGATTTGGAAATTTTACTTCCTGGACATAACTATATTAAAGATAGTGAATTTATCGATGACTTGTGTGTGGATGGATTTGATAATGTATACGGTAAGTGGAAAGCAAAATATGGTCGTAGTAAAGATAAGAAAGATATAAAACTTTCTAAAAACGACAGTCCAGAGACGAACTACCATTTAAAATACAAACAAAAAATAATGACAGTAGTAAATCAATCTTATAAATGTGTATTTGAGATATTGGGGGAAAACATAAGATCAAAAACGACAATTAATAAAAGCAATGAAGATAAAATTAAAGCACTTGGCGTTCTATATGATCATGTTTATATTGAGTTTAGGCAGAATAAATCGACCAATAATAAATCCTTTAGCGATATAGCTTCAAGTTATAAAAGTATCGCGAATCAATTAGAACATCTTATTGCGATTTTTGATAATATCTGTTGTAATAATCCAACAACGCTGTCTAAAGAACAAGCATTTTTTTTGGAAAAAGGAGTTTGCTTAAATAAAATTTGTGGTTTATATGATAAAATTTATCAGTTTCTAGGTTCATATTTTGTTAATACAACTCCTTTGGAAATTGATATGCTGATTTCAATGGAAGAAGCATGGAAACAAGGTCTTGATACGCTTTTCGAGAGGGTTTTAAAGTGCATTGCTTTAATGAGTGATGTTAATCATTATGAGCTTGGTCTCGGGATAAATAATATTGACTATGTTGAAATTTATAAAGTACTAGAGACTATGATAAGTATACTTGAAAAAGTAAAGCCAGAAGATTTAACTAAAGTTAAACCTGATTCACTGAAATTGGAAAGATTAAAACTGGCAAAACTTATTTTTAGTCACTTGTTTCAAGTCAATCATTCTGATTTAAAAAATAAAATAGAAAAAAAATTAGAAGAAATAAATAACGAAATTAATGATTATTGTAAAAAAAACGGGTTGTCATCTGATAAAAAACCTATAGATTTAGATTCTTTAATTTTAAGAGCTAGTCGGATTTTGGAAAAAAATAACACTGGTGAAATTAACGATTGTAATACAAACAACAAGTTGTTATTTGATTATAATAATTTTGCTTCAAACAGATATGTTTTAAAAATTTTTTTTATCCCCGAGAAAAATAAAAACAAATGGATTATGTTTTGTGTGGATGCTGTTTTATTTTTGATCATTTTGTTTGCGCTTGTAACGCCATATTTTATCCCGGAGCTAGCTTTTTTGCATTCTATTTTTGCTTTGACTCTGGAAATTATTTGCGGTCTGTTAAGTATTATTTACGATGTTATTTTGATTAAAAGTATTTATTTTGAGAACGAAAGTAATGGAAAAATAAATATTAAAGGGAACACAGATACATTAAACTTACAATCAGAAATGGAAAATAATCCAAATATTGAACTTGGAAATAACGAACTTGATTGCCACAATAAATAAATTTTAATTTTTTATATACCTGAACAAAAAACGACCTCAAACGTGAGGTCATTTTTTTTTTTAATAATTTTCGTACACAACTTTTTTGCCGTGCCCAAAATAAATTTTTTTTAATATATAAAACTCATTTGATTTGTCTCAGGAATCCCTCGCAAAATATTATTTTGTTTTAACAAATCAATCACATTTTTATTTGCCTTTGTTCTTTCTTTAAAATCTTCAATCGTATCAAACAAACCATTTTTCCTTTCTTCAACAATATTTTGCGCAACACTTTCTCCTAATCCTTCAATCGTACATAACGGTGGCAACAATCCTTTTTCCGTAACAATAAATTTTTCTGCATCAGATTTATATAAATCTATTTCAACAAAATTTAATCCGCGCTCATACATTTCTAAAATTAATTCCAACAGCGAATAAACATTTTTTTCTTTTGCCGACATATCTTTATTTAAATCAAGTTCTCTCATATACTCCAAAATTTTTTCTTTCCCAAAACACATTTTATTATAATCAAAATCCAAATTTCTAACCGAAAAAACCGCTGCATAAAACGCATACGGATAATAAACTTTAAAATATCCCATTCGCATTGTCATCATTACATATGCAACAGCATGCCCTTTGGGAAATAAATATTTGATTTTATTACACGATTCTATATACCACGCCGGCACATTATTTTTTTTCATAATTTCAATATGATCATCGCTTAAGCCTCGCCCTTTTCGAACCGATTCCATAATTTTAAACGCAGTTTTTTTCTCAACACCCATTCTTATTAAATAAAGCATAATATCATCTCTCGTCGGTATAACACTTTTTAAATCAGCCAAATTTTTTTTAATTAATTCTTGTGCATTATTAAACCAAACGTCTGTCCCGTGCGATAATCCTGAAATTCTTACGAGTTCCCCAAAAGTTTTTGGCTTTGTATCCAAAAGCATTTGCCTAACAAAATTCGTTCCAAACTCAGGTAATCCAAGCGTTCCTGTTTTTACAAAATCAAAGTCTCCCAAAACTTTTGGCGATTCAAAAAGCGATAAAACTTTTTTATCTGCCAAATTAATTTTTCTAACATCAACTTTCGTAATTTTTTCCAACATATAAATCATCGTCGGCACATCATGACCTAATAAATCTAATTTTAAAAGTCTGCCACTAATCGAATGATAATCAAAATGCGTCGTTATAACATTTGACTTCAAATCATTTGCTGGATGCTGAATCGGACAAAATTCAAAAATATCATGATCTTTAGGCACAATCATTAATCCGCCCGGATGTTGTCCCGTCGTTTTTTTTACGCCTGAGCAACCAATTTTTAATCTATTTATTTCCGATTTATTAACTTTAATATTTTTCTCGTCAAAATATTTTTTTACATAACCATACGCAGTTTTTTCTGCCAGCGTCGCAATCGTCCCCGCTTTAAAAACATGTCCCTCGCCAAATAATTCTTCTGTATATTCATGAGCTCGCGCTTGATATTCGCCAGAAAAATTTAAATCTATATCCGGCTCTTTATCGCCATCAAATCCCAAAAAAGTTTCAAACGGAATATCATGTCCGTCTTTATTTAATAAACTTTTACAAACAGGACAAAATTTATCCGGCATATCACATCCTGATCCTCCGGCAAAACTTTTTACTAATTCCGAATCAAAATCAGAATATTTACACTCCGGACAAACATAATGCGGTGGCAAAGGATTTACTTCTGTAATTTGCGCCATCGTTGCAACAAACGAAGATCCAACTGAACCACGTGAACCAACTAAATATCCATCTTCTAACGATTTCCAAACAAGTTTTTGCGCGATTATATACATAACCGTGAAACCATTTTTAATAATCGAATCCAATTCTTTTTTTAATCTATTTTCAACTATCTCAGGCAGATTCTCTCCATAAATCTCGTGCGCTTTTTCTAATACAATCTTTTTTAATTTCTCATCCGCACCATCAAATTTTGGCGAATAAGTTCCATCCGGAATCGGCTTTATATTTTCATCAATCATATCTGCAATCAAATTCGGATTTTTTACAACCAAATCAAAAGCTAAATCCTTATCCAAATAATTAAATTTCTCAAGCATTTCTTTCGTCGTATGAAAAAATAACGGCGGCTGATTTCCTGCGTCTTTAAATCCTTCGCCCGACATAATTATTTCACGATAAATTTTATCTTCTGGCTCTAAAAAATGCACATCTCCTGTCGCAACAACTAACTTATTAAATTTTTCCCCAAGCTCAATTATTTTTTTATTTATATTTATTAAATCCTGACTCGAGTTTAAAATTTTTTCTCTTAGCATATAAAAATTATTTTCTAACGGCTGAACTTCAAGATAATCATAAAATTGCGCCAGATTTTCAATAAAACTCCGGGATTTATTTTCTCGTATCGCGCGATAAATTTCACCCGCTTCGCACGCCGAGCCAATTATTAATCCTTCTCGTAATTTCAAAAATTCACTCTTTGGAATTCTTGGCCGCTTATAAAAATAATTTAAATGTGCCATCGAAATTAATTTATATAAATTTTTTAATCCAACTTGATTTTTGACCAAAATAACAGCGTGATAAGCTTTTAATTTTAATTTATTACTCGAACTTTCAAGCAAAAAATTAATCTCGCGCAAAAAATAAATTTTTTTCTCTTTCAGCATCTCACACAACTTTAAAAAAATTTTTGCCGTCGCCTCAGCGTCATCAACAGCTCTGTGATGATTTTTTAAATCTATTTTTAAATACTCACACAAAAAATCTAATTTATGTCGCGATAAATTTGGCAAAAGCGCGCGTGATAATCCCAACGTATCCAAAACACAATTATTTAATTCTAAATTAAAATCCTTTGCAACACGATTTATAAAACCCGCATCAAAATCCGCGTTATGTGCAACCAAAACACAATCTTTTATAAAATCCATAAACTCAAAAAAAATTTTTTCTATCTCCGGCGCATCAACTAACATCTCATCTGTTATATTAGTCAGCTCAATAATTTTTGCTGGCAATTTAACTTTCGGATTCACAAAACTATTAAACCTATCAACAATTTTCCCATGCGAAATTTTTACAGCTCCGATTTCTATTATTTTATTATTTTCTTTCGAAATTCCCGTCGTCTCTAAATCAAAAACAACAAAATCATCATCAAGATTTTTATCTCCTGCATTTTCAACTATGCTTGCCAAATCATCTATTAAATATGCCTCCGTTCCATAAATTACTTTTATATTAAATTTTTTTGCTGCGTCTATCGCTTCCGGAAAAGCTTGCACAACTCCATGATCAGTGATCGCAATTGCTTTATGTCCCCAAAAAGCTGCTCGCTCAATTAATTTTTTTACCGGCACAACTGAATCCATGCTACTCATTTGTGTATGCGCGTGTAATTCAACCCTTTTTATTTTTTCGTTATCACATCTTTTTTTTATTTCAAACGGACAAAATTCCTCCACAAACAAAACTTTCTCTTTCGTAAAATCATCAAATTTTATTTTCCCTTTTAAAATAATATCCTGACCGACTTTCATAAAATCATTTATTTCTTTGCTTATCTCTTCCTGCTTAATAAAAAATTTTGCCGTAATAGAATTTTTTTTGTCCGTTATATCTAAGCTAAATAAAATTTTATTATTTTTTAAAATAAACTTGTCACAAAAAAAAATTTTTCCGCCGACAATTATTTTTTCATCAACGTCAAAATTTTTATTCAGGTCAAAAATTTCTTGATTTACCAAATCACAATTTAACTTCAAACATGATTTCTTATTAAAACTCGTTTTCACATCATTATTTTTCTTTTTATCTTCACAAACATCCACATTTTTCTTTGCCATTTCAATTTCATTCATCAACTGATTTTTAATTTCATTTTGCTTTTCAGACAAATAACTTTTACCCGTATCAAAATCCAAATAACAAAAAATCACATCGACATCCAAATCAATTTTCTGTTTCAACAAATTTTTTATTATCCCGTCTAAATTTTCACTTTCAATAAAAAAAGCATATTTTTGGCTAATTTTAATTTCCAATATGTATTTTTCTGTTTTCATAAAAATTTTTATTTCTCGATTATTAAGTATTTCATAAAACACATTGCTAATATTTTTTATATCCAACAAAATACATTTCCAAACGTTTTTTATTTTTTCTTCAACACTACAATCAAAATCATATTTCTCGCGAATTTTAATATCGAAGCCTAAAAAAAATTTCTTAATCTCACTTTCAAGATCAAGAATATTTTTCTTGTCAACTATATTTTTCAAGCCCAAATCTAAAATCATTTTTCTTTCAGACTTTAAAATTTTTATATTCAAAACATCCGCATCGCCAAAATTTTTTTTAATTTCATCCTTAAAATCAAAATCTTTAAAAGCTTGATTAAAATTAATTTTTTGTGCCATAAAAAATTTCACCTGTGCCTATAAATCCATTTTATTTTTAGTCTATCATTTTTTCACAATTAAAATTATATTTTTCGCGAATTTGAATATCAAAGCAAAAAAAATTCTCAATCTCATATTCGAGATCGAGAATAATTTTTTTGTTTACTATCTTTTTTAAAAACCAACTCTAAGGTTATTTTTCTTTTCAACTTTGATATTTTTATATTCAACTTAAATCAAGTAAAACTTATTTTTACACTTATCAGGTTAATATATTATTTTGTATATTATCAGGTGACTCCATAATTGGTTCTTGTTCAGACGTTGCGCCATTTATTAAATCAAATGGATTTTTTTCAACATTAAACTTACGATCATCATTAAACGGTTTACGACCAAAGAATGAACAAAGCCAATTTATTATACTCCCTAAAAGACTTAAATTGCATTCACTATGATTGCGGAAAAAAGTCAGATACCTGCGCATTTCGTCCAACTCTTTTATTTGATTATGAAAATCTTCTGTACCAATTTCTTTACACAAACGCTCCTTACATCGCTCTGCATCTTTTACTTCTGTTGAGATATTGTTAAGTTCTTTTTTTTGTTCGTCAGTTAACAGTTGTTGTATACTGTAATAACCAAGACAATAATAACCAAAACAACTTTTACTGGGATCTTCTTCTTCGAATTCGTGGATTATTTTTTCCAGTTCGCACTCTTGTATCTTTTGTAAATATTTCTTTCCATCCATTATACTCGTGAAACTCTTGTATCTATCCTTATCACTTTTTTGAAAATCACTGTAATTACTCAACCCCTGTTCTATTATTTCATATAGTTTATTACGATATTCCGTTTGTTTTGCTTTTATTGTATTTTCTAATTCGTTTATTTTACGAAACTTGTCTCCTATCTGTTCAATACTCAAATGATTGTTATTTCCTTCATGATTTAAAACTTCTTTTATCTTTTTTTTGACTGCCTCTTCTACTAAATGTAGTGTAAAATCTGATAACTTCACCTTTTCTATTTCGTTATATCCTTTGAGTTGACCCCCTGGCGTATCAGGTAGTCGACGTACCTCTATGGCAAAAAACAGTAAATACGCTACATGTTTTAAATTTATATAATAATCTTTTTTGGGAACATTGCAAGGATGCTTAATATTCGAGGCTGAATTATCCCATCGCCATCCCTCTTTATAAAATTTTAAAGCTGCAGCAATTATATCATGCAAATGTTTATCGTTACATAAATATGGTTTATATAATGCTATTGATTGCATAAACCTATTTTTGTTATCATTCGCATTCAGGTTAATATTAAATTGATGTTGCTCACCAATGTCAGCATCTTCATATTCACATACATCACTCCCCTTCCAGGCTTGTGTATTCATTGCACCAGAATTAGAATTAGCCTTACATATCTGGGAGGAAAAAACGCTATCTGCTCTAAAATTACCAATATTATTCAAATAGCCGTCTACAAAAAACGCGCATAATGGATTATAATACTGACGATTTTTATTTATACCAAAATATTTGTTAAAGCTTCTTTCCCATTCATTATCTCGTTGAGGTGCCAGGCAAATAAAATTTTTTTTATTGTCCTCACTTATCCGTACTACAAATCTACCGTCCTTGAAATCATAAATTGGTAACTTTGGTAAATTTTTATTTCTATTATCCTCTAAATCAAATCTACTTACCATAATAAAAACAAACTCCTATAATTTATTGGCGACAAACTAATCGCCTATTAATATTGTAAATGATAAATATATTTCGTGTCAATATATATACTAAAAAAATTTTTAAATCCTAAAGCTTAAATAAAATTTTTTTATGCTAAATAAAATTAGGTAGGGTTCACATAAAAAGCAAATCAAAAATAAAAGCAAGAGAAATAGTAGAAAAAAAATAGAATCAAGTCTATCATAACGAGCAAAAACTTTTCTAAAACGTTTCAATCTCAGAAAATATCGCTCGATATTATTGTGTTGTTTATAAAGGTGTTTATCGTAACTCCAAGGCAACTTACGATTTTTTTTTAGGTGGAACAACGGTCTTAAACCCATTATCCTTGGCTAAAGCTAAAGTTTTATCATCTTCATAAGTTCTGTGCACTAAAAGATAATTATTATTTTTGGAATATATGGATTCAATCAACTTTCTTCCTTCGGGAGTATCGTGAGAATTACCAGGAGACAAACGAAAAACCACTGGACATGAAGATGTACAACATAGGTGTAACTTCGTCGTCAGGCCCCTTTCTAACGTCCAATGCTTTGTTTCTGATTTTTTTTATTCCTGTTTGCATCTGGACTCACCTTGATGCTCGTACTATCAATAAAGAATATATAATCCTCTTCATTAAGCAGTTTTTGCTTTTTCATGGATTCTAAAGGTTTTAAAGAAAAAAAGCAATAGCTTTTGGCAATCGTACCGTTCTTCGACCATCTACTAAATCTCATATAAACTGTGTGCCACTTTTCATATTTTTTTGGTAATGCTCTCCATTTGCAATCATTATCTATTATGTAAATCATTGCACACATGAATTTGTAGTTTGATATCTTCACCGGTTTCCTTGATATCGGCATTAATTCCTCTAGCTTTTTAAATTGTAGTTTTGTAAATTTCATATCTCCATCTTATCACTTTTTTCTTTTTGCTCAACCTATTTTCTATTTTTATTTTATGTGAACACTACCTAATTTATTGAGACAAAATCTTGTTTGTATTGCAAGTGAGGTTTGCAAGCAGTCGATATTTTCGATTAAATAAATGCCTTCCTTGCACAACTAGATGTATTTTCAAGTTGAATCCTGTTTGTTTTCGATATGGCCGATTTTTCTCGCGATCATCGTTTTAATCCTGATGATCTTTTATATATCAACAATTTCTTCCTTTATTGTCTTTTATTTTTATTTCGTGTAGGTATTATTTTTGTACGAAAAAGGATATATAAATATGGGTAGAAGAATATTAACCACAACAAAATTTTTTTTGGTTGCCAATTTTTTTCGTTAAATGATTGTCTCAAACAAAATTCAAATTATTTTCGAGCAAATATTTTATTGTGTGAAAAAAATTTTTTTGTGTTTAAACAGAAAAAGATATAATTATATACGTATATTTTATTTATATTTGATTTTTTAGTTTGTTTTCTTGGTAGAAAAAATTTTTTTTGAGGTAAGAAAAAAATGATACTAGAAGGAAAAAACGCTGTAAATGAGGCGCTTAAAAATTTAAAGCCAATCGACAAAATATTAATTAAAAAAGGCTATGAGAATAGTTCGCTCAGAGCAATAAAAGATTTTGCAAAAAAAAACGGTATAGTAACGCAATTGGTTGACAAAAAAAAATTGGATTTTTTAAGCGAAACAAAAAATCATCAGGGAATAATTGCGATTTGTCCAGAAAAAAATTATTGTGATGTTGATGATATACTTGAGTTTGCACACAAAAAAAATGAGATGCCATTAATGATTATTTTGGATAGGATAAATGATCCAAGAAATTTTGGTGCGATTATAAGATCATGCGAATGTTTTGGTGCGCACGGGATAATAATTCCAAAAAGAAGAAATGTCAGTTTAACTGGAACAGTCAGCAAAACTTCTGCCGGCGCGTTGGAACATATTTTGATTGCTCGCGTAAATAATTTGGTTCATGAAATAGAAAATCTAAAGAAAAAAAATATTTGGGTGACGTGTGCAGATATGTCCGGAGAAAATATCAGTAAAATAGATTTTAAAATCCCAAGTGCAATTATTATTGGCAGCGAAGGATTTGGAGTAAGTGATTTAGTGAAAAAAAAATCTGATTTTAAGGCAAAAATTTTGATGCATGGAAGAATAAATTGCCTAAATGCGTCTGTCGCAACAGGAATTTTTTTGTATGAAGCGATGCGACAAAGGCTTGTTTAATAAAAAATAAAAAGGAATATTTTTGATATGGCAGAAGAAAAATCGAATGATATAAGTGAAATTATTGATGTGATAAAAAATCATGAGAATATTTTGATATTAACACATGTGAAACCTGATGGCGATGCTGTCGGATCTGTTTTTGCATTAGCTAGCGCATTGAAAAAAATTGATAAAAATGCCAGTATCTTGTTTGATGAGTATAATAAAAAATTTAATTTGATAGCCACGCAAAAGTTTGACAGTTATGTAAATAAAGACAAAATAGACTTGATAATTGTTTTAGATTGTGGGGCAAAAAATCGTCTTGGCAAGCATGAATATTTGCTGGACGAAAAAAATAAGGTAAAAGTAAATATTGACCATCATATAAGCAATGATTATTTTTGCAATTATAATTATGTTGATGCTGAAGCTTCGTCGACGAGCGAAATAATTTATGAGTTTATAAAAAAAATGGATTTACTGGATGATAAAATTGCAGCTGCGATTTATGCCGGAATTATTTCTGACACGGGCGGTTTTTGTCATTCATGTACGAGCTGTAAAACGCATTTGATTGCGAGCGAGTTATTAAAATTTAAATTTGATTTTAGTAATATTTATAATAAGTTAATGCTAGAAAAAAGTTTGGATGAAGTTTATTTGTTAGATTATGTGATTAAAAATCTCGAGATAATAAAAAATTTAGGGCTGGCAATTTCGTATTTAAAAATAGAAGAGTTGGATAAAGTTAATAATAAATTTACGGGCGGATTAATTAGTTTTATAAAAAATATTTGTGATGTAGAAATTGCAGTGATGATAATCGAAAATATAGATGAGAATGGCGAAGGATTTTGTAAAATAAGTTTTAGATCGCGCGAAACAGATGTAAATGAAATTGCAAAAAAAATTGGTGGCGGTGGACATAAAAATGCAGCGGGAGCAAATATAAAAGCAAGTATAAAAAATGCAAAAGAAAAAATAATAAGTTTAATAAGCGAGAAAAAAAATGTGTGATGGAATTGTAATTATAAATAAGCCTAGAGGATTAACTTCGCACGATGTTGTTTATAAAATAAAAAAGTTAGCAAAAAAAAAAGTTGGACATACAGGAACACTTGATCCGATAGCGACAGGAGTTTTACCGATTTGTATTGGTGAGGCGACAAAAATTTCGCAGTTTATAATTTCACAGGATAAAAAATATTTGGCTGAAATAAAATTTGGTATTAGGACGGATAGTTTTGATATCACAGGAAATGTTTTGGAAGAAAAAAAATTTATTTATGATGAGAAAAAAATTTTGGCTTGTATCAATAATTTTGTCGGCGAGTATTTACAAGAGGTGCCGATTTTTTCTGCTGTAAAATTTATGGGCAAGAAATTATATGAGTTCGCGCGCGCAAAAATCGATGTTGAGTTAAAAAAGCGATTGGCAAAAATATATGAGATTAAATTTATAAAGTTTGTTGCGCCGGATAAAATTTGGATTGAAGTCAAATGTGCAAAAGGAGTTTATATTCGTTCGCTTTGTAATGATATCGGAAATTTTTATGGGTGTGGGGCATGTTTAAATAATTTGATTAGAATTGAAGCAGGAAAATTTTTGATTGGCGAAAGTATAAGTTTAAATAGATTTGAGTTTTTATTTGAAAATAATTTGCTGGATAAAAAAATAATTAAAATAGATCGAGCTTTGGATTTTAAAAAAGTGATTGTAAGTGATGTCGCAAAAAAATTTTTATACAACGGAAATAAAATTGATGTAAAGTTTGTTTTGGGTGATGAAAAATTTTTTGATAAAGAGAAATTTTTGGTTTATGACGAAAATAAAAAATTGATTGGAATTTATGTGAGGCAAGAAAATTTTTTGCAGCCGATAAGAATGTTTTCTGGAGTTAATTAAATATGATAGTTTTGAATAATTTTTGTGAACGGAGTTTTAATTTTAGCACTGTGATTACGATTGGAAATTTTGATGGAGTCCACGCAGGACATAGATTTTTGTTAAAAAAAACCAGTGAGTTGGCAAAAAAATTAAATGCTAAATCGCTGGTTTTTTCTTTTTGGCCGAATACGAAAAAAGTTTTGTTTGATAATAAGTTTAAAAGTATTTTTGATAGGTATGAAAAAAGATTGGTGTTAAAAAACTTGGCGATAGATTATTTGTTTGAATTTGATTTTGATTGTAAAAAAAAAAATATTAAAAGCCAAGATTTTTTGGAGATGTTAATTAAAAAATTTAATTGTGTTGGTTTGGTTTTAGGCGAAGATTTTAAATTTGGTTGCGATGATAGCAAAAAAATTTTGTGTGAATATAAAAATTTAAATGTGATTGTGATTAAAAAAAAATTAAATGTGAGCAGCAGTAAAATCAGAAATTTGATTTTAAATAAAAAATTTGATGTGGCAAAAAAATTAATGTGTGGAGATTATTTTTTTTGTAAAAAAAACGTAGAGATGGTTGGAAGGAAAATTATTTTTTTGGTAGATGAAAATAAATTGTTGCCACCGGATGGAATTTATAAAACTAAAATTTTGATTGGGGGAAAAATATTTGATGCTGTAACGGAAATTATTGAAAAAAAAAAAATTTGTTGTGAGGTGTTTTGGTGTGATTTAGATAAAAAATTTGAGTTTGTTAAAGTGATTTTTTAGATTTTTTAGTCGTAATAAAAAATTATTTTGAAATAAAAGACACCTATTGGGTTTGTGTGGGCGTTTTTTTTAATAGTTCTGGCTGATAATGAAAAGTAGATTAAGATTGAAAAATTTAATTTGAGCCAAAAAAATATTTACCTTTATCAGATAGAAGTATATGTTATAATTAATATTGTAGTAAATTTTATATTAATATGGGGGAAAAGAGTATGGTCAAGCAATTTGAAAGTGTTAAAGAAGCACTTGAGTATATTAAACCATTTGAAAAATGGAAGGATTATAGTTCCACGTTTGAAAAATATATAGATGAAAATTTGGAGACTTATAAAAATCAACATACGGAAGAATATGAAAAATTAAAAGGTGATGTAATAAAATATTTAACTGGAAAAGGTATAGCTGAAAAAGTATGGAATAAAATTAGAAGTAATAGAAAATAAGGAAAATGAATTGTTAAAAGAAAAAGATAGTAATCATGAAGCTCAAAATGAAAATGTACCGATTTGGAAAAAATTTTGGATTGGTATTTTATTGTTGACCGTTATTATTATTGCGTTGGGAGTATTTAAAACGTGGGTATTTGCTTTTCTGATTGTGCCGATTATTTTATCAATTGTTCTTTTATGTAAAAAACAAAACAAAACTGATGCTAAAGATCTAAACATAAAAAGTAAATCGTTTACAAAAGAAACTAAAGTGACTGGTTATAACTTGCTACAGTCTAAAAATAAAGATGGTTATTATTTAAATCAAACAAATTCGAACGATAAACGACAAAATACGTTTTCAAATGAATAGACGCCTATTTAAAAATAAAGATGGTTGTTATTTAAATCAAACAAATTCGAACGATAAACGACAAAATACGTTTTCAAATGAATAGACGCCTATTTAAAAATAAAGATGGTTGTTATTTAAATCAAACAAATTCGAACGATAAACGACAAAATACGTTTTCAAATGAA
>CAMKTI010000003.1 GCA_946415665.1 uncultured Clostridia bacterium | reverse complement strand
TTCAAAAAATTTTTTTTTGCCCACCGTCGATTTCCATCCATTATTATTGCAACGTGTTCAGGAATCTTTAACTCGCCCAATTTTTTTCACCCCAAAATTTTTTTAAAATCATAACAAAAAATACTAACTCCAAATTATTTTTACAAATTTATAAATCATATATCCTACACACGTTTATTACATTTAAATCTTAATTTGTTGACGTATTCATTTTTTTATTTAGCTATAAAAAATATTTTTCTATCAAAAAAGCGCTCCGAAAAATAAATTTTCGCAGCGTATTTAATTTAAATACATATAAAAAATTCTTTTTACTAGATTTACACAATATATTTTTTTAAACTAGGAATATTATTTAAAATTCCAGAAATCATAAACGAAACAATAAATACCAAGACGCCTATTAAAACAACCGAAAAAATAGGATTAAAAGACAGACTATTTAAGCTAAAAAAAATGTCTAATTTTTCAATTACAAACGCATGAACTAAATAAGCTCCGAAACTATATTTCGATAACTTAACAACAACCGCATTTAATTTCTTTACATTATATTTTTTATATTTAAACCATATATACACAGCAACACTTTCAAATAAAACATTTACTCGCCACGGTCCATAATAATTTTCAAGCGCAATTTGTGCCTTAACAGAAACTATCCAACTTAAATATACAGTTAAAAAAAAACCTAATACGCCCATTATATAAATAATCATTCTTGTTTTTTTATTAAGCTCCGTTTTATCTAAATAATTCCCTAAAATAAAATAAGGCACAAATCCAGCAACAACATTATTCATGTACATAAAAGACATATTGCAATTTATTTTGGAAACTGCCTTAATCATGTAATTTGCACCAAAATCGTTGACTAGCGTAACAACTTGTGGCAAAAAAAACGCAAACAAAAATGTTATTAATAAATAATATCTCGATATATTTTTGTTATTAGCAACTAATTTTATAAAAGGCACACAAATATATAAACCGATTATCATTAAAATAAACCACATATGATAATGCCCCGTAATAAATTCCGAATACACAGAAATAAAATTTTTTTCTTTAATATCAACCAACGCATAAAAACAAGACCAAAACAAAAAAGCGATTATTAAGCGCAGGATATACTTAAAATATAATTTTTTAATCAGAATTTCTTTACTCAAAAATAAGTTTCCGCTTATCATTACAAAAATTGGTACACACCATCTTAAAATTCCATCAAAAAAATTAAATATTTGCCAAGTGAAACTATTTACATTTATATAAGCCCAGTTTTGACTTGCTACATGTAACATTATCATCGCAAAAATTGCAAACACTCTTAAGTAATCTAAATAAATTTTTCTGTCTGGCAAAATTATTTTTTCTCGTTCTTCACTCATTATTTTAAAATCAACCTCTTAGTTATTTTTTTGTTTAATGGATAAATATTAATAAAAACAGCTGACATTGTCTTTTGGATTTATTATAATAACATATGAATAGTTTGTTTTTTGTTTTTTTGTTGATACAAGGGAGGCAAAAAATTATGGAAAATAAAAATATTGCAAGTGATGGTATTGATTGGGGTGCTTATGATTCATTTAAATGCCATCGTCAAAGTGTTAAATAACTAAAAGAAAGATCTGAAAAAAACAATTTATCGAATTAATTTTTTTGTTTAATGAATAAATGTTAATAAAAACAGTTGACATTATCTTTTGGATTTATTATAATAACATATGAATGGTTTGTTTTTTGTTTTTTTGTTGATACAAGGGAGGCAAAAAATTATGGAAAATAAAAATATTGCAAGTGATGGTATTGATTGGGGTGCTTATGATTCATTTAAATGCCATCGTCAAAGTGTTAAATAACTAAAAGAAAGATCTGAAAAAAACAATTTATCGAATTAATTTTTTTGTTTAATGAATAAATGTTAATAAAAACAGTTGACATTGTCTTTTGGATTTATTATAATAATATATAAACGGTTCATTTTTTGTTTTTTTATTGATACAAGGGAGGCAAAAAATTATGGAAAATAAAAATATTGCAAGTGATGGCATTGATTGGATTGTTTATGATTCATTTGAAAAACATTGTGAAGAATTTAAAAAACTACAAGAAAAATCTAAAAAAGAAGAATTATCACCAGATGAGAACGAAAAGCTTATATATCATAAAAACAGAATAGACTGTATAAAACGATTTGCGAAAAACAAAAAAGTTCCTGTAGTTTATGTTCCGGATGAATGTTTTGGTGATAATTGTAAAGCACCAAAGCGTTATGGTGACGCAGACAACGCACTTTTTGAATTTTTTAAAGAAGAAGATTCTAATAATTGGAGTGAATTACTTTATCCTAAAGGCTGCACCGAACAAAATAATAAAGATGCATTGGTACTTGATTATTTACCCAGATATGAAAAAAGCAGAGTCAAAAACAACCCCTCACAATACTGTGAAAAGATAGATAAGGCAAATCCTTATCTTCCAGATGGTAGGTTTTCAGTAAGACAAAAATCTGATGTCCAGGATTGCTGGTTTTTGTCGATAATAATAGGAATTATCGATCACGATGCAAAATATATTCCGAAAAAAATGGTGCGAGATTATCCAGATAACAATCAAGGCAAAGAAAATGCAGATGATAAAAGTAATGAAGATGTAGACAACGACATTGAGCAACGCCCTAACAAAGCTGTTGTACGACTTCATGATGAGGATGGATTGCCTGTCGATATTGTTGTGGATAAAACTAGACCGGATAAAGATAAGAGACCTTTATGGATTATAATGCTGGAAAAAGCTGTATGTGTTATGATGGGCATAAATAAATTTAAAAACTGTTATAATGAGCCTCAATATGATATATATAAATATGTGAAAGGACAGAGAACAGTTTTAGGAATTGATTGGAATAATATAGGATCGCTAGAAAAAGATGGAAGTAGAACGCTTAGCTCAGGTGATATTGAAAAAAAATTCGATATGCAGGATATTGACCATGGACTCGAATCAGTAGGTATTCAGATAATTCTCGGAAAAAACAATAAAAAGCTGGATTCCAATAACAAGAACGATACAGTTGAAAATATACAACAAAATCTTACGTCTAAGAAATTAGTTTTGATAGGGACTGGAAACAATCCAGGTGACCTACGAAACTCCGAGCATGTTATGTATCTTAAGAATATAAATAACGATAAAATGAGTACTATTGATTCCATTTCAGGTGAGCTTGACACACCTGCAAAAAAGAATATAAAACCTAGCACAGTGGTTCATGTAAGCGATTTTCCTGATTCTGAAAGATCAATTGAAAACGAAATAGATCAACAGAAGATAAATAAAATTGAAACAGATATTTTAGGACAAAAAGAAGATGTTTTAAAAGCAAATGTTACAAACAATAACGATGTTACAAACAATAACTCTGAAATAAATTTGAACGAAGATAGAAAAAGCAATAATCCATATAACAACAATAACCAAGTCGCCAATCAAAATGAACGTGAATATAATAAAGGGAAAAATATTGATATTGCAAATAAAAAATATATTGAACAAATTAATTTTAATGGTAATAATGGTAAATCTAAAACGGAAGAAACTCGTAATTCATCCCAATCCAGTTCTACTCAAAAACCTTCAAACAAATTCAGAAATATTGGAATTGCTGCAATAATTTTAGGTGTGCTCGGATTTGTTATCACGTTAATAATAAAATTATTACTTATTGAGGCATTGAGTCTGTTAGTTGTTATACTTCCTCCACTTGTACCAATAGTTGTCGGGATCATCTTAATTTATATACATACAAAACTTTATACTCCCCTGCCCAACAAAATTGGAGCTTACGGGGAACAATATAGCTCTAATAAATCCATACAACACATACAAGAACAAAGTCAAGGAAAAGAGAATTTTATAGGCGCTCAAGGATCAGATCGACATAGCCCAGCTGATAGAGATGGTACAATAGATAATTAATTAATCAACTGCAAACAAAATTTTTATATTTGCCATATATTCTTTACGCTCAAAAACTAATTTTACTTATATTCAACAAACTATTTTTCTTCTCATTAAATCCATTTTTTCAATCTTAAAATCCATTTTAATTTTTATAATCTGTTGCGCATGCGGTGCTTCTTTTATTTCATTTCCATCATTATCAAACATTTCCTTTACTTTCATATAAAAAATCTTTTTCTTGCCTAAAATTTCTATTTCATCCCCGATTTTAATTTTATTTCTCTGCTCAACCACTGCAAAAAAATTTTTCTCGTCAAAATCCTTTACTATCCCGACAAAATCATAATTATTTATATAACTGCTACTCTCATAAATTTCATTTTTTTTATCACCCAAATAAAACCCACTCGAATAAATTCCATGGCTAACTTTTTCTAGCTCACTTAAATAATAATTTTTTTTCTCATCATAAATTTTTTTATCCAAAAAATAAATTTCCGCTTATCATTACGAAAATCGGTACACACCATCTTAAAATTCCATCAAAAAAATTAAATATTTGCCAAGTAGAACTATTTACATTTATATAAGCCCAATTTTGACTTGCCACATGTAACATTATCATTGCAAAAATTGCAAACACTCTCAAATAATCCAAATAAATTTTTCTGTCTGGCAAAATTATTTTTTCTCGTTCTTCACTCATTATTTCAAAATCAGCCTCTTATTAAATTTTTTGATTCATAAACATAAAATAAAAACAACATGCTTAAAATTATTTAGCCATTAATTTAATTGCAAAAATTATTTCTACGGAATTTTATATTTCAACACGATCATTGTCAAACTCAATATTTATTCAATCTAAAGTTTAGTTATGTGCCAATTTTTATATTTTTTTGGTAGTACTCTTTATTTGAAACCATTCTCTTTTATGTAAAGTATTGCACAGTGGTAAGATAGAAAAATGAAACTGACAAAACTACAATGTAAAAAGCTAGAGGAATTAATGCCGATAGCAAGGAAGTCGGCGAAAATATCAAATCTACAAATTCATGTATGCAATGCTTTACATAATAGAGAATGGTTGCAAATGGAGGGTATTACCAAAAAAATATGGAATGGTACAATTGCCAAAAGCTATTGTTTTTTTTTACAACCTTAAGTTTAGAAGCTATGAAAAAGCAAAAACTTCTTAATGAAGAAGATTATATATTCTTTATTGATAGTACGAGCATAAAGGTGAGTCCAGATGCAAACAAGAATAAAAATAATCAGTAACAAAGCATCAGATGTTCAAAAGAAAGTTAACAACAAAATTGTACCCATGTTGTATATCTTCATGTCCGGCGATTTTTCGTTTGTCTCCTGGTAATTATCACGATGCTCCCGAAGGTGATAAAACTTTAGTTTTAGCCGAGGATCACGGGTTTAAGACTGTTGTCCCGCCTAAAAAAAAATCGTAAGTTGCCTTGGAGTTATGATAAACAACTTTATAAACAACGCAATAATATCGAAAGATATTTCCTGAGATTGAAATGTTTTAGAAAAGTTTTTACTCGCTACGATAAGCTTGATTCTATTTTTATCTCTACCATCTCCATTGCTTTTATTTTTGACTTGTTTTTTATGTGAACGCTCTCTAAATCTTGACAAATAAAAAAAATGTTTTAAAATTGTTATGAAGGCGGTGTTAAATGACATTTTATTTGTTTGATGCTTATTTCCAAAATATTGTTAAATAATGGAGGTTAAAATAAAAAATGGAAAAAAAACTTGATCTTGAGAAAAAACTGCCTCGAAAGCCGAGCTGGTTCACTTGTTTTTTTAAAGTACTTGTAAATACTTTTTTAAGTGGTTTTATTGGGAAAGATTTATTTTTTGAAAAAAAGTATTCGAACAGGTTTTTAGATTCCATTAGTAACATCTTTGTTCTAATAATCAAACTATTACCTATAGTGTTGTTTGTTTCTTATTTTTTAATAACACTGCCGACATGGCTTTTTGTGTTGGCGATTGTAAAGATGGTTGTTGATTTATACAATTTGGTAATTGCAACCAATATGGCACAAAAAGTCCCGGACTCACGTCAGACACAAACAAAATCTTCAGAAAAGAAACAACAAAAAGCAGAAGAAAAGGCAAAAAATCATGTCAAGTGTTACAAATATGCCGGTGTATTTTATAAAAACAGACCGACTACTTTGATTGGCGATTTTTTTAGATATATTGGAACTAAGTATCTTGCTTTTTTGTTTGGGAAAGATTTTATGTACGGAGAAAAAATCAAGAGATTGGACATGGCTAAATATAATATTAACGTGATCATTTACATGCTCTGTTTTTGGGCTCTGGTTATTCCGTGTTTTTTCATAACGGTACCAACATGGCTTTTTGTATTGGCGATTGTAGCGGCGGTTGTAAAATTGGCTAATAACTTTTGTGTTTCTTATTGTAAGAGACAAACAGCAATGAAAGATCTTTTCTTCTGTAAATGCCGAGGCGAAAGTATAGTCCATGCATCACTTAAGCAGGTAGGAGAAGAAAATCGAGCTGATGTTCCGGATTTTGAATCTATTAGTTCACAAAATGTTTTACATCGATAAGAACGTTTAGTGATAATTTGAGTGAGTCGAAAAAGGTAATTCACTTGTGGCAAGGAAAAAAATTTTTAGCGATAACAAAAATACATGCTTGTGAAAAAATAAAACGAGCATGTATTTTTTTATGTCTAAAAATCATGAAGCTTATAAAAATTTTTGGTTTAGATCTTGACAAATAAAAAAAAATGTTTTAAGATTATTATGTGGGGTATGTTAAATGACATCTTTTTTGGTTTAACACTTAATCCAAAATATTATTAAAAAGTGGAGGTTAAAATAAAAATGGAAAATAGTGAAAAAAAAATTGATTTTGCGGGAGGGGAAAATCCCCAAGCGCCGCGAAAACCTAACTTGTTAGTTTGTTTTTTTGAAGTGCTTGCACATATTTATTTCGGTGGTTTTATTGGTTTAGTTGCGGGAGAAGAGATTCTAAATAGGTTTTTGGGTTTCGTTAGTAACATTTTTTTTCTAACAATCGAATCATTACCTGTAGTATTGTTTGTTTCGTATTTTTTAATAACACTGCCAACATGGCTTTTTGTATTGGTGATTGTGGCAATGGCGGCTAATTTATGTTTAATTGTACTGGGTGCTATTCTTTACCGCGACGATTACATAAAACGGTCAAAAAAAAAACAACAAAAAGTGGAAAAACAGGCGAAAAATCATGCCAAATTTTATGAATATGGTGATAAATTTTATAAAAATAAACCGACTACTTTGATTGGTGATTTTTTTAGGATTATTGGAAATATATATTTTGGTGGTTTTGTTGGAAAAAATTTTTTATCAGGAGAAAACATCTACCGTGAAACAAAATGGAAATCGATATATTGTAATATATTACACATTATTGTTGGTATCTCGTTTTGGATAACGGTTGTCTCATGTTTTTTAATAACGGTACCGAAATGGCTTTTTGTGTTAGCGATTGTGGCAGTGGCTTCAAAACTTGTTGTTACCTTTTGTAATGTTTATTTTAACAGACAAAAACTTAGAACAGATATTTACTTTTTTAAATATCAAAACGAAAATGAATGGGCTACATCATTTCAACAGGTCGACAAAGAAAATCGATATAATAAAATTCCGTCGGATTGTGAAGTTATTGAAAAAACTGACATTTTATAAATCGTTGAACTCCAAGAATTAAAGAATAAAAAAAACTAAAGCGCGTCGTTCTTGATGTGCTTTTTTTGTTGCTGTCTAAAACAAGTTTTTTTTAACTGTTTTTCTGCTTGTCACATATTATAAATTAATTTTAAATTAAAAATTTCGGAGGCAACAATGTTTACAGTTATATTAATGGCGATTTCTCTCAGCATTGATTCTTTTGTAATCGGAATTACATATGGAGCATTAAAAATAAAAATCGAGTTTATTTATAAATTTATAATCGCAATCATTTCTTTTTTAATAACTTTTTTGGCTTTAGCAATCGGCTCTTATCTAAAAAATATTTTTTCAAGCAAAATAACAAATTTAATCGGCTCAAGTTTTTTATTCTTTATAGGCATAAATTTAATTCGCAAAAGTTTTTATCACAATCAAAATAATTTCATCGACAAAAACAAAATAATTAAAACCAAAATTAAAAAGCCATTGCGCGCTTTTTTTTTAGGAGTTGCCTTATCCATCGACTCAATTGGTTCTGGCATTGCTTTTTCTTTAATCCAAAATAATACTTTTTTTTTACCGATTTTAACCGCTGTTTTCCAATATATTTTTTTATCTCTCGGCATTTTTTTTGGCAGAAAAATCTTATTTCTAAACATAAACCAAAATAAATTAATCTTTATTTCCGGCTTAATACTAATTTTTTTTTCGCTCATTAAAATTATTTAACTCATCAAAATCAATCACTTCTCCTGATTTTATTTTTAAAACATAATTTTTATTCATATTAATTTTTTTCCCCTGCAAATCTTTTTTTAAATAAAAACATCTTTTTAGCAAATCATTTTCGGCCCAAATTTTATTTTCTGTTTTTTTATTAATTTTAAACTCAACATCAAAATCAAAATCATAATTTATAATCGCTAAAATTTCTTGCTCACAAACCAAAACTTTTACTTTTTTCTCATAAAAATCAAAATCAATTCCCTCATGACAAAAATAATTTTTATCGCTCACCAAAAAATTTTTTAATATATCTTTTTTATTTTGCTTATGCGTTGCTAAAACAATTATTTCTTTCTGTTTTATATTTTTAATTTCTAAATCACTCAACAAATCCAAAAATAATTTCACCCATAACGAATACGAAACAAATTTATTTTTATTTTCATCATCCATTTTTATTTTTATTTTATTATCCACATTTATTTTATCCAGTAAAATCTGCGCCTGATTTAAATTTAAATATTTTTCCGGCTCAAATTTATTTTCACTCGTCCCAGTCATTATTTTTTTTTTAAACACAAAATTTATATATTTATCAAACCAATCATTTATTTCGCTATCTAAAAAATTTATTTCTCGATTTTTATAACACTCCAAAATATCTTTTTTATTTCCGTAAATAAAACTTATCATTTTAGCAACTTCAGCTCGCGTAATAATTTTATCTGTCCCATAAATAATTTCTTTTGCGATAATATTTTTTTTAAAAAACAGATTTATAAATAAAAACGCACAAAAAAAGCTTGCCAATAAAAATTTTTTCATACAGCAAGTCCTCCTCTGTGCAATATATATTTTTTATTATTTACTTTTATGCGCGAAAAATCTTTTCCGCGACGACTTTAAATAAAAATCTTGGCAAAGCCATTAATCTAAAAAATCTTTTTGGCTCCTTCATAAATCTATAAAACCACTCTAAATTTAAATCTATAAAAATTTTTGGTGCGCGCTTAATTTTTCCTGACATCACATCAAAACTTCCACCTATGCCAATAAAAATTTTCGCATCAATCTCATCTTTATATTTAAAAATAAATTTTTCTTGTTTTGGCGAACCCATTCCTACTAACAAAATATCTGGCTTGACAAAATTTATTTTCTTTACAACTTTCTTTTCTTCGCTAAAAAATCCATTATTACAGCCAACAATTTTTAGCTTATTAAATTTCTTTTCCATATTTTTTTTTGCCAGCTCAACAATATCTTCTTTTCCGCCTAAAAAATAAACACTAAAATTTTTTTTTTCGCTCATTAAAAAAATTTTTTGCACAAGATCATAACCTGTGATCCGTTTTTTAATTTTATTTTTATTTAACTGCGATGCAAAAACAACTCCAATCCCGTCTGGCAAAACCAAATCAGCCTGATTAATTATTTTTTTCAAATCCAAATCTTTTTGTGCCGACATAACAATTTCCGGATTCGGAGTCACAATAAAACATTTTTTCTTTTGCTCAATACAATCAAATATTTTCTCTATCACATCATTAAAATTAGTTACATCAAAATTTATATCAAGAATATTTGTTTTCATAATAAACCCTTCTAAAATATTTAAAATCATTATTTTACTTTCCTCAAGACATCAATAAAATTCTTTGCTATCTTTCAATTTTTAATTTATTTCGTAATTTTCTTTGAGATATCTTTACCTTTTTTGTAACATGAGAAAATATTTTCTCAAACAAAACAAATTCAAAACCGATTAGCAAATTTTTTTAACAACACAGAAAATAACCAAGAAAAAAACAACCAAACTAAAATTGAATTTCAATAGGTTGTTTCCAGTGTAAAGTAAAAAATAATGTGTGTCAAGTGTTTTAAATTATCTCTTCTTGAAAGATAGATATTTTTTTTTAATCTTCAGTGTTCTCTTATGCCAAAACCAAGACCTAAAAACCAGCAATGCGGTTTTTCATCTTCTTTCCGGTTTTTTTGATTTAATATTTGTATAAAATTACTAGAATTTTTATTTTGATATTTTAAGTTTTGAACTTTTGGGCTTAAATTACACCTATATTTATATATGCCATACGTAACACCAAAAATAATTACAATCGATATAGCAAAAGCAATTACTGGTGAACCGAGAGCTAAAACAGTTTGCCAAGTACAAACTCACATCAATTCCAAAATTTCAAATATAGTAATAGACATGAAACCAGTCATGATCATAAAGGTGCTCCATAAATTATCAGAATTGTGAGTGTACCAAAAATTATCATTATAATTTTCATAGCCATTACACATGCCACGATTACCACAAACAATATTTATCAGTGCCATAATTGATAAGCCTAAACTTGGCATTCCAAAACAAAAACCTAAAACACCAAGCTGACCGAATCCAAAAACTATAAGTACAATTCCGGCAACAACTAAAAACGTAGGAAAAACAATCAACTTAAAAAACAGGAAAACTCCCGATGCGTTATCGACAAAGCCTTGCCCAGGATTATTTTCGTACATATTATGATCTTCTGTAAAACTGTTAGTGAGAACAAAACGACTTGCGCCAACAAAAGCAAATGTAGCACACACCGATTCTCCAGCATCCAAATGGTAAAAATTCAAGTAAAATCAAAGAGACAAAAACTATTCCACCGAAAAATAACAATAACTCCAAGATTTCTTCAGCTTTCGTTCTATAGTAAACAACAATGATAATTGCCTATTACAAACGTCTTAAATGTGGTATTATATACAAAGGTCAGAGGAGGGCTATGAGTATGAATACAAGAAGCTTTATACATAATCCAAAAGGACTGCTACGCGAAGGCAAGAGTATAGTAAATCAATCTGACGATACAAAATATGTTTTTCGTGTGGCTATGGTTAGGTTAACTTTATGTTACAACGTACACTTTCCGAATGGGTCAAAAAGGTTGATGAGGGAGGTTTTGAGGTTCTTCGCGCCAAAAAACAACCTGGCAAAAAACCAAAACTTAGCGATGAGCAAATGGCAAAAATCAAAGAGGCTCTTTTGAAACCGGCAGCTGAACCTGGTTGCTATGTTTGGAACAGCATAACGCTTTCTGATTACATAAAAGAGACATATGATTGTGACGTTGAACTAAGTGTCCGCCAGTGCCAGCGCATCTTCAATTTATGGCAGAAACAAGTGTGACTTCAATGTGAGCTCCAAAAAGCTCCAAGACTAATGTGAAATCATACCCAAGAGGAAATAAGATTTTTTATAGTGGATTTGTAACATCGCCCACCGGAAAGTTTTTTGCCCATAAGCCAAGCTGGTTTCATTACAAGACCACGATAGAATCCATAAGATCATTTCTTACCGAATGTCCCGCTCCGGAAGGATGCAAGTACTACATGATTATGGATAATGCTCCCTGGCATAAAAAAGCAAAGCGTTTTATAAATGATCAGGTCGTGTTCGTGTACCTTCCGCCATATTCTCCGGATCTAAATCCGATAGAACAAGTGTGGCGTGTCACAAGACGTGAAGCCAATCATAATCGATTCTTTGCAGACGCAAGAAAGCTTGAGAAAGCATTAGACTTGTATTATGAAATATATTAAGTCAATACCGTTTACTATGGCATAACCAAAACAAAAAACATTATTTCGCCTTGATAATTTCTTTTGGTTTTAGTCGTAAAATAACCTTCCAAATATCTTTTTTGATTTCATAAAAATTTATTTTCTACTCAGAAGCAATGTTTATTCTACCAAAATATTTTTCGACGAGAAAATACGACTCATACAAAATCTTTATCCAACAAACAAAAAACTTTCGGTCTGATTTTTATCCCAATCCGAGAATTTGTTTGTGCTTAAATATTTTATTTTTAACTATATTATAAAGAAAAATTATAGTTTGGTGATAAGAAATGATTAATTCTCTATAATAGAGCTTCTGAATATTTATTTTACAAAAAAAAAAATAGAGGTGGAAAACATTTTGTCTCTATCTTTTTTATTAATTTTAATATAAATCAACGTCAAAAACTTATACGGAGTAGTATTTTCAGGCTAAATTATCGTTCTGAAAAATATTTTTTAGTTTCGTCCAAAACAACTTTACTTAAAAAAATTAATCCAATTAAATTTGGAATTGCCATCAATGCATTAAAAATATCACTTAATGCCCAAACAATTTTTGTCTCGATCAGCGGTCCAACAGCAACAACAGCTATAAAAATTAATTTATATACCTCTATAAATTTTTTTTCAAACAAAAATTCATAAGATTTCACGCCATAATAAGAATATCCAATCACAGTTGATAAAGCAAAACAAGTAACACAAACCATAATAAAAATTCTCGAAAAATTAGGGCCCATTACCGTAGCAAAAGATTTTGCCGATAAAACAACACCTTCACTTAAATTACTTATTTTAAAACCGTTTGCTCCAAGCGCTAATGCTTTACTATATATATTCTTATCATAAATTCCGCTCGTTAAAATTACTAAAGCTGTCAACGTACAAATTACAAACGACGAAACAAAAACTTCTAAAATTCCATATAATGCTTGTTCAACAGGATTTTTCAAAACAGATGCTGCTTGTGCAATCGGAGAAGTTCCTATTCCTGCTTCACTTGAACTTGTTCCACGTGCGATTCCATGATGCAGCGCTCTCGAAATTCCATAACCAACTCCTCCAGCTAATGCACTTTTTAATTTAAATGCCTCGCTAAAAATATTTACAAATGCCCCGGGAATTAATCTACAATTCATCGTTAAAGTAAAAATTACGCCTAGAATATAAAACACACTCATAAACGGCACAAGTTTTTCAGTTATTTTTCCGATGCTTTTCATACCACCGATAACAACTAAACAAATTAATAACGCTAACAAAAATCCAACTATTATTTTCGCCAAGCTAAAACAATAACCGCCGGCTATTTTTATTTCAGGCAAAACGACAAAATCATTTACAATGCTTGCTATCGAATGAACTTGGATTAAATTACCACCAGCAAACGAAGAAAAAAGCATGGCAAATGCGAAAACGGATGCCAGCCCAGAATTTTTTAAACCATTTTTTATATAATACATTGGGCCGCCGCACCATTCACCGTCTTTATTTTTTTCTCTAAACTTCAAAGCCAAAACTATTTCTGCATATTTTATTAGCATTCCAAAAAAAGCAATAAACCACATCCAAAAAATTGCCCCGGGCCCGCCTTCTGTAATTGCCACAGCAACTCCAACTATATTCCCGGTTCCTATCGTACTTGCTAAAGAAGTTGCTATTGCTTGCAACGGTGTAAAAGCCCCTTTTGTATTTGCATTTTTTTTTGCCGCTGCATTGCCAAAAGTTTTTTTTAACATAAATATAAATTTGCGAATTTGTAAAAAATTGGTCTTAAGTGTGAAATAAATTCCCAGCCAAAATAATAAAAAATAAATCGGAATCCATATCATATTATTAACGGATTCTATAAATATGTTTATTCCGTTTAACATAAAAAACACAGCCACCTTTAATTTAATTTATGCAAACTATAACACAATTAATAAAAAAAACGAACTTTGTTTTAAAAGCGCGTTTTTTGTGTACGGCAAAAAAAATTTTTATGCATCTGATATTAGATTAAGCTTTAAAATCTATAAAAAATAATTTTTCTTCGGCTACTTTTTATTTTTGTTTATTTATTTTTTTAACGTACTAATTCTTATTTGACTTGCTTTAAAACCAGTTTTTCTTTTAACTATATCTTCTATTTGTGCGACTTCTGCATCCGAAAGCATTTCTTTATTTATTACAACATCAACCGTTTCATCATCAATTCTTACATAAGTTTCATCAAAACCTTTTGACTCTAGTAAAGATTCAGCCGCACTTTCTTTTTCTATTCTCTTTTGAATTTCGATTTTATTATCCACACATTCCGTTTTTTTACTTTCACTCAAATTTTTATTATTAATCATATCATCAAGAATTTCTTTTTGTTTAGCTCTAGCTTGTTCCCTGTCAAGTTTTGCTTGAACAAAATAAGAATTTTCCATTGATTTATTTACAGCGATTGCATCATTATCACTTTCTTCAAAATCATTTTTGCTTTCAAACTTATTTTTTTTACTATTTTTTTTATCAAAATCCATTTCTATTTGTGAATCAAGATTTGCATTGACCGGCAAGTTTTCATCCGGCACAAGCGCAGAAATTTCTCCGTTATCATTTAAAATTATTTCGTCATTTTTTAAATTATTATCCATGTAATTTAAATATCCAGCAACTCCAACCATTATTACCAAAGCAACTATAATCACATGATTTCGTTTTATGACAAACATTTTTTTCACTCCAAAATTTATTTTTTATTTCATTTTTAAAACACGAATTTTATGGACATCGATATTTAAAATAATTTGTGTTGCTCGTATTAATTCACTTTTTATAAACGCATTATCTCCTCCTTCTGCAACAATAATTGCTCCGGTAATCTCCGGCATAATTTCTTTTATTATCAGTGGCTTATCATTAATAATTATTTTTTTGGTTTCTTTTTTTTGCTCAAACGTTTCTTTTGTGCTACCAGATTTATCATTTTCATTAATTTTTGATTCGCTTGAATTTATATCTTGCGCAAGCAAAATTTCTTTTCCGTTAAATATACTTATCATTACTTTTATATTTCCTGCACCTTTTACTTGTGACAATAAATTTTCTAGTTTTAACTCCAATTTTTTCTCATACACATCACAATCAAAATCAATTTTTTTTTCTGTCTCAAAAATATTTTTTTCGCCTGTATTAATTTTTTTTTTGTCTGAATTACTTATAAACAACAAAACTATTCCCAAAAGCAAACCAAAAATTAATTTCAATCCGATATTTTTATCCTGATTAACAAAAAATTTTTGTATCAGGCTCATTTGTTTACCACCTCAAAAAATTTTGCACGCGATTAAATCGATTCCTTAAATAAATTTTTTGTTTCAAAAAAAATATTTTTGATTACTTAAATCACTCCTTAACTAACAAATTATTTTCAAACCGAAATAAAGCTTATGTAATTTTTATATTTCGCTAGCTAAAAAATTATTCTCAAAAAATAAATTCAACTTTGCTTACCAATTTATTTTTTTTCTATTTATTGGCCACAAATTATATTTTCAGCGCCGATTTTATAAATCAAACCCAACGCATATAAAAATTTTTTTTTGTCATCAACTTTACAATCGTCACCAAAATTAATTTTTATATTTTTTATTTCACACGTATTATTTTCTTCTTTGACTTCAATTTCAGAATCCAAAATTTTTATTCCCATTTTTTTTGCTAAAAGATTTATCTGCTTATTTATACTTTGCTTATAAATATCGCAAACAAAAATTTTTTTGTCATATTTATCTACTGAAAAATTATTTCTATTACAAATAAAATATTTGTTGTAGAAGTTTTTTATTGGAAAAATTATTACCAAAATTAAAATTAAGCCCGAGACTAAATTAATATATTTTTTATATTTATCGTTTGGCAAAATCATTTCAATGCATATCGAAAAAATCACACAGAGCAAAATATTTTTAATATAATTCGCCAAAAAATCCAAAGTCATCACCTTATTTATCAACTAAAAAAAAACGTTGATGTTATTGAAATTTATTCACAGCACATAATTTCTTATGCTTAAAAAATTTATTTACATAAATAAAACTGTGTAACAGGTACACAGTTTTGTTTTTTTTATCTCTATTTTTGAATAATTGTCATTCTTGCGGGCTTTAAATTAATATTTTCTCCACTTGTATTTATTTTTGTTTCGCCAATTATATTTTTTCCACAATAAAAATAATCAGGAACAGATCATGTGACGTTCAAAATGGGGGTTAACAAAAATGTTGCATCTATGTTACTGAAAAAAAGTTGATTGGATCCATATATTCCAATAAATTCAAATTTTATTTTGGCAAAAAAAACGCGAATTAAAATCGCGTTTTATCATTTGCTGTATAATAATACTTATTTAATTCATTTTTGCAAGATGTTATTGGTCGTTAAATTGAAATTTATTTCCTGCTTGATAATTTTACTTTTGTCAATCAAACTTTTTTGATACCTTGAATCAAATATTTGCGAACAACACGGAGCTAAACAATCACTAATTTTTTTCCACAACAAACACAATGTACCGGTGATTATCATAAATACAAACAAAAACAACAAAGCAACAGCAAGTTTACTTGCCAAACCTAAGCCCAAAACCACACTACCACAGCCAATAACTCCAAACACCAATAAAATTATTCCGGCAGTTAATCTTTTCCAGCTGCTAGTTGCATTCTGGGACGTCACAAGCTTATTTCTATCTTGTCCTGTTATTTTTATTTTTTGTTCTAGCTCCGGTAAATCGATTTTTATTTGTGGCTTAATTTCGCAATTCTCCAGTAATGGGAATAAACCCTTAAAATTTTTTAAACTATTAACAATATAATTTCTGTATTTGAATTCATTATTCTTTTCGTCTTTTTTGTTATCGAAAATGTCATCATTATCACACAATAAGCTTATACCAGTAAAAAACTCAAACTTTTTTGACAAACAATCAGCGATATTTTCTAGATCGGCATCGTCTAAATTTCTTATATCGGTTAGCCCTTGAGTATTTTGTTTTCTCGGATTACCAAAAAGAATATGCTCCATGTATTCCCAAAGTTTTTTTCTAGATTCACGTCTTTTTTTTCTTTCTTCGTCAGTCATTTTTCCTAATTTATTAACAAAGTCTTTATAATTATCCCATCCTTTAATATCATCTTCAGTGAGATTTCCCGGTTTATCAAAAAATATATTTTCTCTATTTATCAGTTTTATAAATTCATCTTTGGTTAAAAATTTATTTTCCTTTTTCAAAATCTCGGACAATGATTTTACAGAAACCGCTACATTTGGGTAATATTCTTTTTTATATTGATCATCGTCTTTGTCAAGACCAACAAACTTTTTAAATTCATCAAACGTCTCAAATTTATAATTTCCTATTCTCTCTTCTTTTCTTTTTTTACAAATATTTTCGAATTCGTCAATTGCTGGCAACTTCTCAGAACTTGCCTTAAAATGGTGACCGGAAGACTGATAAAAAACAATTTCATCGTGTTTAGCAAAGTAACCATTTTCATTCAACCAAACAAAAAATTTGACATCCAAAGTTTTTTTCGAATCATAAAACATTTTGTCAGCAATACTATTACGCCAAGGTTTATGAGTAATATTATATTGATTCGGATATCTGCTCGATAATTCTCTGTTATAATCACTATTTTTTATCGCTTCTTGGGCGATAATATATAAATCGTCAAATTTAATATCAAGCTTATAAAGACAATGAAAAAACTCACTAGGATGTTGCTGAACCAAATTATTTAATTGATTCTTATTTACCGATGCATAATCAATAGAAGAACATGTTTTATTCTTAGCTTTGTAATACCTAAAATTAAAACTCCAAACTAAACGCAAAAAATCCTCATCAATAATATTTGCGTTTGGGTCTTTACGCTTTGCTTTAAAACATTTGTCTATAATGTTTTTCATTTTATCAATGCTTAATTGTTCGCTCTCTTTTATTTTTTTAATTACCGATTCATCCGCTAAGATTTCGGAATAATCACTTTTATTCATCATAATTTGATTTTGTTCCTGTTTGTTTGTATTGTTATTAGATTTATCTTTTTTTGAATTATTATCACCCAAAAATAAATTTAAACTATCACCATCGTTTTCTTTCATTTCAAATCACTCCTCCAAAATCTTCTATAATATAATAGATTATAAAACAAAAATTTTTATTTGTCAAGAGATAACAAAAATATTTTTCTAATGATTTTAGTTTCAGCTCAAAAATACATAATCAAACGAATTCAAATTTTATTTTGGCACAAAAAAAACGCGACTTTAACTCGCGCTCGACTTTTCTCGTTCAAAAATATTTTTTAATACAATCGAACTTTTTCCGTTTAAAATTAACTTTACAAAACCATCTTTCACATCAAAAACATCTTCATTCACATCAAATTTATTTTCGCCCGTCAAAATTATTTTTTTTAACTTTTCTTTTTCATCCAAACCAATTTTCCAAACCGGCACAAAAATTTCTTTTTCACAATCATTATTATTTAGCACAACCACAAATTTTTCTTGATCAAGCCATCTGCCGAACGAAATTATTCCATGATTCAAATATAAATATTCAAGCGAACCAACTTTTAATGCTCGACTTTTTTTATGCACATGCGCCAAAAATTTATGCAGCTCAAGCAAATTTTTATCCTGATTATCCCAAGGGAAAGGCCGACGATTATCCGGATCAGACCATCCCGCCAATCCAACTTCATCGCCATAATAAATCGTAGGACATCCCGGCCAAGTCATTTGAAAAACGACGGCTTCCATCATTACATTTTTATCAACATTTTCTTCTGCCTCACGCGAATTTTTTTGTCCAAGCCGCCCAACAATTTTATTTGTTCGCGTCAAAAATCTTGAATGATCATGATTCGATAATTCATTCATTGCCGAATAAAGCGATTGAAAACTAAATTGCGACATAAAATATCTCATCGAATTTTCAAAATCAATCGCATTACATAATTTTTCGTGTTTAAAACTCTCGCTGTGTTTTTCCATTCCAGTTAAAAACCAAGTTATTGGCTCCATAAACGCATCATAATTCATAACAGAATCCCATTGATCACCAACGAGCCAACTTTTTGGACTGCCATAATGTTCAGCAATAATAATCGCCTCAGGATTTACTTTTTTTATTGCCTTACGGAATTGCCGCCAAAATTCATGATTAAACTCTGGACTCATTCCAATATCTGCCGCAACATCAACTCTCCAACCGTCAGCATTAAATGGTGCGCTAACCCATTTCGCTCCGATTTCTAAAATATATTTAAAAAGCTCCGGCGAGTTCTCATAATTTAATTTCGGATGATTATCAAATCCCCACCAACTATCATAACAATCATTATTCGGCCAGTTTTTGTCATACCATCTAAAATAATTGTGATAAATGCTTTTTTCGTCACGGTAAGCTCCTGCCGGATAATTATTTTTGTAATAAAATCCTTCTTTATCGAGCCATTTATTAAACGCGCCACAATGATTAAAAACACCATCCAAAATTATTTTTATTCCGCGTTCATGCGCTAATTTCACAAGATTTATAAATAACTTATTCGAAGCCTCAAGATTTTTTTTATCCGTTGTCCGTGAAATATATTTCGTCGCGAATTTATTATGAAATTTATTTAAATCAAGAACTTCTCCGCTATCTTCAACAATTTTTCCATAATGCGGATCAACATAATCATAATCCTGAATATCATATTTATGATTGCTCGGAGAAACAAAAATCGGATTCAAATAAATAATCTCAACTTCCAAACTTTCTATATAATCCAATTTATCTATTACGCCTTGCAAATCTCCGCCATAAAAATTACAAACATCATCTTTTAAAACGTCAGCACTCCAATCTTTTATTTTTTTCGCTGGCTTTCCTAAATAAATATACTCATTATCAAGCACATCATTTTTTTCATCACCATTATAAAATCTATCGACATAAATTTGATACATAACCGAACCCTTAAGCCAATCCGGAACAATAAATCCGGGAATAATATTAAAATTATATTCCGGATTTAAAAAATCATATAAACCTCTTTTGTTATAAAAATAAATCTTTTCATTTTTGCTTAGCTCAAAATAATACTCAAATCTATTTTCCTGTCCATCAATTTCCGCTAAATAATAATCAAAAAAATCATCATCCTCAATTTTTTGCATCAAAAATCTTTCGATTCCAGAACATAAATAAATTTCATCCACATTATTTTTTGCCGTCCTGATTTTAATTTTAAACGGCTGATTTTTTTCTATATTTACTGGCAAAACAAAATTTTCTGTTTCGTCACTAAAAACAGCTTCAAAATTTAAAACATCTTCATAATTCATCACGTAATCAAATAATTTTGTCGCATAATTTTTATTTTCATTGTCAGGCATTTTTTCATCCCCTAAATATTTTTTAAACGCTATTCTATCAAAAAACTTGATTTTATAGTGCAAAAAAAATATTTTTTTCTTGGGTGATAAAAAAATGATAAAAATAAAAAATTTATATTTTGCTTATGGATGTGACGAACAAAGAAATATTTTAGATGATATAAATTTAGAAATAAAACAAGGCGAACTTATTGCTTTTATGGGAGCAAACGGTTCAGGAAAATCAACTTTGGCTCGCCTATTAAATTATTTATTGAAAAAAAAATCCGGTGTGATTATTACGGACGATTTAAATTATGATGATGAAAATAATATTTATAAAATTCGTTCGAAAGTCGGCATGGTTTTTCAAAATCCAGATAATCAAATCGTTTCGGATATTATTTGTGAAGATATTGCTTTTGGTCCGGAAAATTTAAATTTGGATGAAAACGAAATAAATCAGCGCGTTGAAAATGCATTAAAAATGGTTAATATGTTTGAATATAAAAATTTGCTTGTAAGTAATCTTTCCGGCGGACAAAAACAAAAAATTGCTATCGCAGGAATTTTAGCGATGAATCCGGATTATATTATTTTCGACGAATCGACATCGATGATAAATGATAAACAGGATATTTTAGAACAAATTTTTGATTTGAATCGTAAATATCAAAAGACAATTATTTTTATTACGCATGATGTAGAGGAAGCAATAAAATTTAATCGCTTAATAATTTTAGATAAGTCAAAAATAATTTTTGATGATACGCCAGAAAATATTTTTTGCGCAAAAAAAAAACAAACCAAAGATTTAATTTTGAAATCAAATCTTGATTTGCCATTTACTATAAAATTTATTAATGAAATAAAAAAACATGGCATAAATTTAGAAAATACACTTGATATAAATCTTCTGGCTGAATTTATAAGTAAATATTAAAAAATTTTGTTAGCAGTTTAATTTTGTCGATTGAAATCGCGACGGTTGCGTTGAAAATCTTTTTAATCATAAACTTGCGATCGGGGAATGATCAAATTTCTAGTGTCAATATTTTTTACATCATACGGCTTAAAACCTTTTTTCGGCATATCAAACAGGGCGTTTCCCCTTGCGAAATATATTTGTTTTTCTCTGTTGGTCTTGCCACAATAAAAATAAATTTTATCTTCAGGCATATTTTTTTTATAAATCGCACTAAATACAATTGTACCAATCGCGACAATTCCTAGCAGAGAAGCTCCAATACCAAGAAAAATAAAAAATAATGGTCCAATACCAGCATCAGCCAATACACCCAAAGCAATTAATAACGCCAAACAACCTAACAGTGCAAACAAAACGTATCCAACAGCTAAAATCTTCTCAATTACTGTCCCTTCGAGTTTTTTACCATCTGGTCTTGCAAAACCATTAAAAACTAACTTAAAGATTCTTTTAAATAACAACCATGACATGCGTAATGACGAAACTTTTGTGGAACGACAGTATCCATCTGGATGCCAATACATATCCAAAGCATTTTTATTTTGAATCGAATCCATCAAAAAACTCCCTCCTTATCAAAAAATCGAATTGAAAATACAACCATTATCATTCTATCACTATAAAAATATTATTTGTAAATTATTTTTTTAACAAAAGCACAAAATATTTTTTGCACGAAAAAAGGTAAACCAAAAACTCAATTTTAAAATCAAATCTTGATTTGCTGTTCACTATAAAATTTATCAACGAGACGAAAAAACATGACATAAATTTAGAAAATACGCTTGATATAAATATTTTGGCTGAATTTATAAGTAAATATTAAAAAATATTTTCGCCGACTTAATTTTTTTAATTAGACAGCGTTCACATAAAAAACAAGTCAAAAATAAAAGCAAGGGAGACTGTAGAAATAAAAATAGAATCAAGTTTATCATAACGAGTAAAAACTTTTCTAAAACGTTTTAATCTCAGGAAATATCGCTCGATGTTATTGCGTTGTTTATAAAGGTGTTTATCGTAACTCCAAGGTAACTTACGATTTTTTTTTAGGTGGAACAACTGTCTTAAAGCCGTGATTTTTGGCTAAAGCTAAAGTTTTATCATCTTTATGCTCGTACTATCAATAAAGAATATATAATCTTATTCATCAAGCAGTTTTTGCTTTTTCATAGTTTCTAAAATCAGGGTAAAAAAAAAAGCAATAGCTTTTGGCAATTGTACCGTTCTTCGGTCATCTACTAAATTTCATATAAACTGTGTGCCATGTTCCATATTTTTTCGGTAATGCTCTCCATTTGTAACCATTCTCTATTATGTAAAGCGTTGCACACCTGAATTATACATTTGCCGGTCTTCTTTCCATCGGCATTAATCCCTCTAGCTTTTTATATTACACTTTTGTAAATTTCATATTTCTATCTTAATCACTTTTTCTTTTTGGTAAATCTATTTTTATTTTATGTGAACGCTACCTAATGTTTTCTGTTCCATACTTTTTACCAACAGCACATTTTAAAAACAAAAACCGAACACAATAAATCATATTTGTCTTAAATCAAAGCAAAAAATTCCGTTTTTAAAGTTAAAACAATGCTTATGGAAAATTTGGTGCTATATTATGTTTAAATAAATCGGAGGTGACAAAATGAACGAATTTATTTCAATGTGTGGAGCTGATTGCTCAGTTTGTAAGTCGTTTAAAAATTGTGGTGGCTGTAAAAATGCAAAAGGTAAAGTTTTTTATCTTGAAGGAAGTACATGTCCTCTTTATGAGTGTGCAGTGAAAAAACCTTGCAAAAATTGTGGTGGCTGTAATATAAAGCAGTGCGAAAAATTTATGTCTTACAAAGATCCAAACATGCCGGAAGAAGAATTTTTAAAATGGGTAGATATTAAAATTGATAATTTGAAAAAAAATCGTAAATAAAAAGCGAAATTTTATTATAAATACTTTATTGATCTGAAAAATGCTATTATTTTCAGGTCTGTTTTTTTTATAAATTAAATTTTAAAGAATAGGTGATAAAAAATGAAAAATATTGTTTTAATTGGAATGCCAGGAAGCGGAAAATCTTCTGTTGCTAAAATTTTTGCCCAAGAATATTTGTATAAACATATTGACAGTGATATGGAAATTGTTAAAAAGGCAAAAAAAAATATTCCAGATATATTTAAAGTGCATGGTGAAAATTATTTTCGTGAACTTGAATCAGAAATTATAAAAAATATTCCGCAGGATAAAAATTTGATTATTGCTCTCGGCGGAGGCTGCGTGACTTATAAAAAAAATTTTGATTTGATAAAAAAACTTGGTATTGTAATTTATCTTTTTTGCCGGCCCAATAAAATTCATAAAAATCTTATGAATGACAAAATAAATCTGCGTCCTCTAATTCAAAATTATTTGTCGATCAAAAAATTATTTTCCCAAAGATATAATTTATATAAAAATATTTGCGATTATACGTTGGATTGCAATAAATTTTCAAGTCCTAAACAGGCAGCCCATAAGTTAATTTGTTTTGTAAAATAATTTTTATTGAAAAAAATTTGATTTAGTACTTGACAAAGGTTTTTTTGTATGATATCGTGGGAAAGTTGGCTTAGTAGCTCAGTTGGTTAGAGCGCCGGCCTGTCACGCCGGAGGTCGAGGGTTCGAGTCCCTTCTGAGTCGCGCTTGGGTGTATAGCTCAGCTGGGAGAGCGTCTGCCTTACAAGCAGAGGGTCATAGGTTCGAGCCCTATTACACCCATTGTTTTTTGTACACGTAGCTCAGCTGGATAGAGCGTCTGACTACGGATCAGAAGGTCGAGGGTTCGAATCCTTTCGTGTACGTGTCTGTATTATATATCAGTTTTGCAATTTAGATTGAGTGAATGCGGTGTTTTTTAGCTCTTGTTGGTTGACATGGGCTAAAAAAGGTGCTGGTTATGAAAAAAGAAGATTTTTAAATTTAGCTGCGTTTATTTGTAGGTAGTTTGCTATGGAAAATGATAAGTTGGATAGAAAAATTTCAAATTTTAATCGAGTTTTTTTTGCTGTCGAGGAATGTCTTTCAGTAGACATCACTGTTGTGGGTTAAGACTGTTTTTATGTGGTGGGGGTGTTATTTTAAAGCCATACCGCAGTTTTTTTGTATACTTAAAGAAGTGTGTTGTATGGTTCTTGGAGAACGGGTTTCACATCAATAAAGATTATGTCGACTATGCACTTGGACAGCGTTCACGTACATAGATAGCAAATCAAAAGTAAGGGGAGTAGTAAAGATAAAAATGGAATCAAGTTTGTTATAACGAGTGGAACCTTTGTATAATGTTTCGACATTCTGAAACATCGTGCGGTATTGTTGTGATGCCTATGCATCCATTCATTATAGTTCCAAGAGAACTTACGGTTTTTTTAGGTCAAGCAACTGTGAAAAACTCATGAACTTTGGTCTTGTCCAAAGCCGAAGTCTTATCATCTTCGTAAGTTTAGTTTATCAAAAGATAATTATTATTTTTGGAATATGCGGATTCAATCAACTTTCTTTAGGGGCGTCGTGGGAGTTGCCAGAAGACAAACGAAAGACAACTCGGCATGAAGATACAAGACATAGGTGTGACTTTGTCGGCAGACCCTTTTTCGAGCGTCCGATACTTTATTTTTGATTATTTTTTATTTTTATTCTTGTTTGCATCTGGACTAACCTTTGTACTCGTACTATCAATAATGGCTACACAATTTCTTCGTTAAGCAGTCTTTGCTTTTTTATAACTTCTAAAATTAAGGTTTCAAAGTAGAAAAGCAATAGTTTTTGGCAATTGTGCCGTTCATTACCCGTCTACCAGATTTTATATAAACTGTGGACAAATTTCCGTACCTTTTTGGTGGAAACATCCATTTGCAACTATTTTTTATTACGCAAAGCATCATACACGTGAATTTGTAGTTTGATATCTTTTGCAGTTTCCTCGCTATCGGCGTTAATCCATCTAGCTTTTTATGTTGATTTTTTGTAAGTTTCATAGCTCCATCTTGTTGCCTTTTCCCTTTAGTCAATCGATTTTTCTCTTGTGTGAACGCCATCTGGGTGCTGTTTACGCAAAAAAAAGAGAAAAAGATAAATAAACTATAAAATAAAAAATAAAATATAATGGAAAAAAATAAAAAAAAGAGCAAAATAAAGTCGACATAGAATTATTATTTGCGACTGCGATCATGATACTAATGAGACCTTATCTTATGTTCTACACGAAATATGAGCTCGGTTATTTTTCCAAAATGTTAACAGACTTAGACAACGTAATCATAAAGATTTTAAGGTTTTAAAGAAAAGAGATAACAGTTTCATCTGCTCACATAAAATATTATACAAAACTTAATTTAAATTTCAAAGACAAACAAAAAAATATCGCATGAATTTTATTCAATGATATTGTTTTTGGATTTGATCTTAATTTTTGCTTCTGACAAAAAAATCCGTAACAAAAAAATTTTGCTTTGACAAAAATTTTATTTTTGCTATGATTTCGAAGCCACTTAGCCTCGAAATTTTTTTTAATAAAAATTATTTTTATTGGAGGAAGAAGATGCGTACTACGTTTATTACAAAACCAGCAGAAGTTAAACGGAAATGGTTTTTGGTTGATGCTAATGGGGAAACACTTGGACGTTTATCTGTTGAGATTGCAAAAATTCTGCGCGGTAAACACAAAACAGATTTTATGCCGAATGTAGATAATGGTGATTATGTAATAATAATAAATGCAGAAAAAATTAAGGTGACCGGCAAAAAACTGGAACAAAAAATATATCGCAAACATTCAGGATATCCAGGCGGAATGAAAATTATAAAATTAAAAGACATGTTAAAACGTCGGCCGGAATTTGTTTTGCGTCACGCAATAAAAGGCATGTTGCCAAAAAATAATCTTGGACATGCGATTATTAAAAAATTATATGTTTATACTGGCGAAAATTATAAACAAGTTGCACAAAAGCCAGTGAAAGTTGATTTTAATTTGAATTAATTTATTTATAATCGAGGAGGAGTATAATTTTGTCGAATGTTTATTACGGCACGGGAAGAAGAAAGAAATCTGTTGCCAGAGTTTATTTAAAAGACGGAAGCGGAAAAATTACTGTTAATAAAAAAGATTTTGATGAGTATTTTAAATTTGATACGTTAAAATTTATTGTTAAGCAGCCATTAAGTCTAACAAATAATTTGTCCAAGTTTGATATAAAAGTAAATGTATCAGGTGGAGGATATACGGGTCAGGCGGGAGCAATCCGCCACGGTATTGCCAGAGCGTTGGTAGTTTTTGATAGTGATTTAAAACAAATTTTAAAGAAATCAGGATTTATGACTCGTGATCCAAGAATGAAAGAACGTAAAAAATATGGTTTAAAAAAAGCGAGAAAAGCACCCCAATTTTCTAAAAGATAGTAGTAAAGAAAAATTAATTTTTTTAAGAGCCCTGATTCTCAGGGTTTTTTTTTGTGCTTAAATTTTTGATTATCGCTTTAATAGTAATAGACTGTAACATTAAATTTTAGAAGTATAAGTGTTAATGATTACGACAAAACGATAATAAATTGGAAAACTTGATTTTAACTCGTAAATGCTTTTTGTTTTTAATTATGAATTTGATTTTTTGGAGTACATCCGACGAATAAAAAAATAAATGTTTTTGGAATTAATATTTAGCCGATCAAAAAAATCAATTTTTTCATATCAAGCTTTTATAATAAAAAAATTTTGTAAGAGACTTGACTTTATTTTTTTTATTTGATAGCCTTGAAGCGATTTGTTTTTTTCTGGGTGTAGCGTAGCTTGGTAGCGCGCTAGAATGGGGTTCTAGAGGTCACAGGTTCAAATCCTGCCACCCAGGTTTTTCGTAGAAAAAGTTTTGTGGCGGAGTAGCTCAGTTGGTCAGAGCATGCGGCTCATACCTGCAGGGTCAACGGTTCGAATCCGTTCTCCGCTATTTTTTGTGTGATTAAAAAAACAAGCGTGTCGGCATTTTAATTTAAATGTCGGTGCGTTTTTTGTTTACTTTTTTGTTATGAATGTTATTTCTTTAGGCTCAAAAATAAATATGTGCAAAAGATAAATATATATGTTGGGCAAGAAAATTTTTGTTAATACCCACAAAATTTTTTTATCACAAAAAATTAATTGCTACCAAATGATCACATAAAGTTATTATCTTGACTAATTTTTAATTTTTTAGAGTGAGAATATTTTCTCTTAATCTTATTTGACATTTATAAAACTAATAAAAAAATTTGTATAGATATATCTATGTTTGCTTTTATTTTTATTTGTGTAGTATGGATATAAAAAATTTTTGTGAGGTGATTTTTTTTTATGAACGAAAGAGATTATTTGATTTGGTTGTCAAGTGTTCCTGGATTAAGTTTAAAACGACAAAAAAAAATGATTAAAATTTTTGGTAGTGCGCATGATATTTGGACTGCACCAGAAAAATTAATTTTAATGCTCGATGAATTTCCAAAAAATATTTTAGAAAATATAATTAACTATAAGAACGAAAAAAAAGTAATCGCATATCAAAATTTAATGGCAAAAAATAAAATTAAATTTATAAGTTATCTTGACGATAATTATCCAAAGTTATTAAAAGAGATAAATGATTATCCATTAGGAATTTATGTTTTAGGAAAATTACCAAGCGATGAATATACAAAAATAAGTATTGTCGGATCAAGAAAATATACTGAATATGGTGCATATGTAACACATAAATTTGCTTATGACTTAGCAAAAAGAAATGTAGTAATAGTCAGTGGAATGGCGAGAGGAATTGACAGCGTTGCGCATAAATCAACAATCGAAGCGGGAGGCAAAACAATTGCAGTTTTGGGATGCGGTTTAAATATTTGTTATCCACCAGAAAATAATAAACTGCGAGAGACAATTATTAATCATGGTTGTTTAATTTCAGAATTTGCTTTGGGAACAAAACCGTTGACAGGAAATTTTCCTGTACGGAATAGAATTATAAGTGGTTTATCGAAAGGTTTAATAGTAACCGAAGCAAACGAAAAAAGTGGAACGCTTATAACAGTTGGACACGCATTAGATCAAGGACGTGAAGTTATGGCAGTGCCCGGCGCAATTAATAATATGTTTAGTCAGGGAACAAATTATTTAATTAAACAAGGAGCAAATTTAATTATGAATTGTCAAGATGTCTTGGAATTAATAGGTGAAAATGAAAAAATAGAGAATAATTTGTCAGAAAAAAATATTCCAAATAAAAATATTTTACTTGACAATGAAGAAAAAATAATATACAATCTTATCGGACTTGAGCAAACAAGTTTTGATTTTATTGTTGCGAATGCAAATTTGCCAATAAATAAACTTTCGTCATGCTTAATGATGCTTGAGATGCGTGGAATCATAAAAAAATTACCCGGTCAAAAATATATAAGAGCATAATAATTTAGTTATTAAATATCTGGAGGTTTATTTATGGCAGAAAAAACTTTAGCCAAAAAAAGTCCTATTAAAAAAATGCCAGCAAAAAAGTTATCAACGAAAAAAAATACTGGCAAAAAAATTTTGGTGATAGTCGAGTCACCGGCAAAAGCTAAAACGTTGAATAAAATTCTCGGGAAAAAATATACGGTAATAGCTTCTGTTGGACATGTTAGGGATTTGCCGAAAAGTAAATTCGGAATAGAAATAAAAAACAATGGTGTTCAAGAAGTAAATATGCAGTATATAACTGTGCGCGGGAAAACAGATACGATTAAGAAATTAAGAGACGGTGTTAAAAACTCAGATTTTGTTTATTTAGCAACTGACCCGGACCGTGAAGGTGAAGCAATTGCATGGCATTTATTTATTCTCTTGAAGTTAGATAAAAATAAAGCTAAGAGAATAAGTTTTAATGAGATTACTAAAACTGCTGTTCAAAATTCTGTTAAAGGCGCAAGAGATATAAATATGAATTTAGTCGATGCTCAACAAGCACGTCGCGCTTTGGATAGAATTGTTGGCTATAAAATCAGTCCGATTCTTTGGCACAAAATACATGGTGGATTAAGTGCCGGACGCGTGCAATCTGTTGCTGTAAAAATAATTTGTGATCGCGAGTTAGAACGAGAGAATTTTATAGCGACAGAATATTGGTCCGTAGATGTTGTATTAAAATTAAAAAATAATAAATTTACTGCCAGTTTTTTTGGGGTTATAAATGCTGAAAATAAAAAAGAAGAAAAAATAGAGTTAAATAATGAAGATGATGCAAAAAAAATCTTGGACTTTATAGATAAAAATAAAGATAGTTTTTATGTTGCTGAAGTAAAAAAAAGTTCAAGAGTAAGTAAAGCGCATCCTCCATTTATAACTAGTAGTTTACAGCAAGAAGCAGCAAAATTACTTGGATTTAATACAGCAAAAACAATGCGTGTCGCTCAGCAATTATATGAAGGCATAAAAATAGAAAAAGAGGGAAATGTCGGACTAATTTCTTATATAAGGACTGATTCTGTAAGAGTTTCAGATGAAGCTTATGAACAAGCAAAAAAATTTATTTTAGAAAGATATGGACAAGAATATTTGGCGAAGTCACGTCCGGTTTATAAAATCAAAGAAAATGCTCAAGATGCTCACGAAGCGATTCGTCCAACGGATGTTAATCGCGAACCAGATATTTTAAAAAATTCACTAAGTAGTGAGCAGTACAAGCTTTATAAATTAATTTGGCAAAGATTTGTTGCCAGCCAAATGGCGCCCGCAGATTATGATACGCAATCGGTTAAAATTTTAAATAATAATTATTTATTTAAGACATCGGGGTCAGTTTTAAAATTTAATGGTTATTTAGTTGTTTATGAAAACAACAAAGAAAAAAATATAAGTCTGCCCGAATTAAAAAGCGATGATAAATTAAAGTTTGAAAAAAGTGATGCTCAACAGCATTTTACTCAGCCGCCTGCAAGATTTACAGAGGCTACGCTTGTAAAAACTTTAGAAGAATTGGGTATTGGTCGTCCAAGCACTTATGCTACGATTATAAGTAATATAAAACAGAGAAATTATGTAGCTAAGGATGGCAAAGCCTTTTATCCGACAGAATTAGGCAAAATTGTTAACCAATTGTTAGAACAAAACTTTAACCAAATTGTAAACGTAGATTTTACTTTCAAAATGGAATTATTACTTGACAAAATAGAAATTGGTAAAGTAAAATGGACGGCAATACTGATTGACTTTTACTTTCCGTTTATGGATTTAGTTCATGAAGCCGAGAGTAAAATTGATCAAGTCAGTATTTCCGATGAAATATCGGATGTTGTGTGTGAGAAATGCGGTCGGAATATGGTAATTAAAAGGGGGCGTTATGGTAAATTTTTAGCGTGTCCAGGTTTTCCTGAGTGTAAAAATATGAAACCGTACTTGCAAGTGTCTGATTTTTCTTGTCCTAAGTGCGGGAAAAAATTAGTAATAAAAAGAACACGAAAAAGAAATTTTTTTTATATTTGCGAGAATTCACCAGAATGTGATTTTATTTCTTGGAAAGCTCCAAAAGTTGATAGTAAAAAAACTGAGTGAATTTTGACGGATTTTAGCAAATTAAATAATATATTGTTGTTTATGCGGTGATATACCGGTATGTAACCGGACTTTTAGATTTGTTTATTTTATATTTTTTAGGGGGATTATTTATGCCAAATAAAAATATTTTAAGTGCGTTTAAAAATATTAACGGGTTGTTAAAGAACGATCAAATCAAAAACAATCCGGAAATGATGAATGCGGTTATGAAAAGTGTTTGTGATGCAACAGGTTCGGTTGGAGTTGCGTTTGTTAAAAAAAATGGTAAATTATCCGGTTCGAGCAATTTTGCTGCGAATTTAAAATTTAATGATTGTGATAGTTCTGATAGTAATTCTGATGAAAATTGGTTTATTGATAAGAATATTCATGATCAGATGTCAGGATTTCAGGATTGTAAGGCAAACGTTAAACTAAAAGGATTTGATAAATATAATTCAGCTGTTGTGCCAATTAATGATGATTTACTTTTTATGTATAAAGACGGAGAATATTCTGAAAGTGATATTGACCAAGCAACTGTTTATGCAAGTGCTGCAGCAATGGTTAATAAACAAAACGCGTTTAAACAAAGCGAATCTGAAAAACAAGAGTTAAAAGTTGCTCATGATGTTTTGGATTCGCTGTCGTTTACAGAAATAGATGTTATTAGCGAAGTGTTAGATTGTTTGCAAAATGGAGAGGGACTCGTCGTAGCAAGTAAAATTGCAGATCGAAATGGTTATGCGCGTTCGGTGACTGTGAATGCACTAAGAAAACTTGAAAGCGCCGGAGTTATTAAAACGCGTTCGCTTGGTGTAAAAGGAACTTATATTTATGTTTTAAATAAAAAATTATGTACGGAAATCAAAAAATTTCAACGCAAAGGAAAAAATGCTGCAAATCAGTCTGATTAAATTAAATAGCCGGCATTGCTTTGCGTGTTTTTATATCAGCTCGAAAAAATATTTTCGGGCTTTTTTTTTGCGTTAATAAATTACTGCTTAATGTATAAAAGCTTAATTAAACATAAAAATGAGATTTAAAACACAAAAAAATTTAGCAGAAAGCATAATAAAAAACCGATTAAAGTTGGAAAAATAAAAGCCAAAAACATATATTTTATGTTTCCGGTTTCTTTTTTGATTGTTAATAAAGTTGTCGCGCATGGAAAATGATTTACATAAAAAATCATCATGGCCAAAATAGTTTTTATCGTCCAAGCGCTTGATTTTAAGATATAAGTTATATTTTTAAAATTTTCTATTGGGATTAATGTCGAATTATTTTTATATGCCATAATTATTAATGGAAAGATTATTTCGTTTGCTGGCATGCCCAAAAAAAACGCTGTTAAAATTTTTCCGTCAAGATTAATTAATTTGCCAAACGGATTAAAAAAAATTATTAAAAAATTAAAAAACGAATAAGCTTTAAAACACAAAAAAATTTAATAAAAAGCATAATAAAAAACCGATTAGAGTTGGAAAAATAAAAGCCAAAAACATATATTTTATGTTTCCGGTTTCTTTTTTGATTGTTAATAAAGTTGTCGCGCATGGAAAATGATTTACATAAAAAATCATCATGGCCAAAATAGTTTTTATCGTCCAAGCGCTTGATTTTAAGATATAAGTTATATTTTTAAAATTTTCTATTGGGATTAATGTCGAATTATTTTTATATGCCATAATTATTAATGGAAAGATTATTTCGTTTGCTGGCATGCCCAAAAAAAACGCTGTTAAAATTTTTCCGTCAAGATTAATTAATTTACCAAACGGATCAAAAAGATTTATAAAAAAATTAAAAAACGAAACTGAATTAAATTTTAAATTTGCCAATAACCAGATTAAAATCCCGGCAGGAATTGCAACTATAACAGCTCTAAATAAAATTTTTAAAGTTTTATCAAACACTGATCTTATTATTATCTCAAAAATTTTTGGTTTGCGATAAGGCGGTAATTCTAAAATAAAAAACGATTCACGGTCTTTAAAAAAAAATCGCGCCAAAATTTTTGAGCTTATTAAAGTCATACAAACCGAAAAGATTATTATTAAAGCTAATATCACAGCGATTTTAAGCAAAAATAATTTTTTAGTTTTATTTATTAACATCGAAGCTAAAATAATTAATCCGGGAAATCTTCCGTTACATGGAGTAAAATTATTTGTCAGGATAGCGATTAATTTTTCGCGCTCTGAATTAATTGTTCTGCAAGAAACAACTCCCGCCGCATTGCATCCAAATCCCATACACATACTTAAAACTTGTTTGCCATGACAATTAAATTTTTTAAATATCCCATCGCAATTAAAAGCTATTCTTGGCAATAAGCCAAAATCTTCGAGAATATTAAATAACGGGAAAAAAATTGCCATCGGTGGTAACATAACGGCGATGATCCATGCAAGTGTTCTATACATTCCATCGATAAATAATCCAGTCAAAAATTTATTTATGCCCAACCAAAAAAATAATTTTCGCAATAAAATTTCTAATTCGCCAAATAAAATCGCTAGCCAATCAGAAAAATAATTTGCTCCAAAAATAGTTAGCCAAAAAATTATTAACAACAATAAAAACATAACTGGCAGCGCAAAAAATTTATTTAAAATAATTTTATCCCAGCCATAAAAAAAATTTTTTTGCCTAACATTAAAATTTTTTTTAACAACAAGTTTTTCAATTAAATCTCCAATCTCATATAATTTTTCGATTTGATTCGGCAAATTCATCACACGATGATTTTTATAATCTCCCAAACACATTTTTAATATTTCATACTTTAATCTTTTTAACCCAAATTTTTTTTTTGCACTGATTTCTACTATTGGCATACATAAAATCTTTTTTAATTTATTCCTATCAAACAAAATATTTTGCTCTTCCAACTCATCAATAAAATTTACGCACAAAATCAAATTTTTTTTTAATCTCATGATCTCCAAAACTAACAATAAATTTCTTGACAAACAATTCGCATCCACAACAATTATTATTGCGTCAAAATTATTTTTTAAAATATATTCGCAAGCAATATTTTCATCTTTTGCCTTTGCATCCAAAGAATATGTACCAGGCAAATCAATTATCTCGAAAAAATAATTTTCTATTTTAAAATTTCCTTTTGCCGTCTCAACGGTTTTTCCCGTCCAATTTCCAGTATGTTGTTTCAATCCAGTCAAACAATTAAAAACCGTACTTTTTCCGACATTTGGATTTCCAATCAAACAAATATTAAATTTTTTCATATTCATCATTCCTAAAAAATTAAAAGCTTATAAATATATTTTCGGCATCTTCTTTGCGTAACGCCACCAAACTATTTTTTATTTCATATGCAAACGTCGTATTAAATTCATAAATAAATTTAATTTCTGATCCAAAACAAAAACCCATTTCTAATAACCTTTTTTTTAAATTCCAATCTAATCCTATAAATAAAATTCTTGCCGTCTGATTTTTTTTTAGCTCAGTTAATTTCATACGTAACACCAAAATTATTTTATGTATGCAAATAAAAAATATTGCTAATTAAAATTTTTTCACAAAAAAATCGACTTATTATCAAGCCAATTATTTTTTTATATAAAAAAAAATTATGTCTCAGCGAACGTATTTATTACAAAATATGAAATAAAGAGAAATTCATCAACAAAAACAAAAAGCACACCGTTTTGTTCAAATTTTTTCCTTATATCTAAATACTGTCTACACAAAAAAAGAGAAATAAGTTATAAAGTAAAATATAATGGAGAAAAATAGAAAATAAGAGCAAAATAAAAATGGAAAAAAAACGTATCGTAGATTTGATATAAGTGATGCAAAGTGGAAGCTAATAGAACCGCATCTGACAGGTCGGCCTGGGCAACGTGGAGGCATAGCCAAAGATAATCGAAAATTTATCAATGCAGTTGTTTGGATACTTAAAATATGATCTTCGTAGAGGGATTGGGTAAATGGAGTATGGTCCATCAAAGATTTATTCGGTGGCAACAAAAAGGTGTGTGGAAAAAATTATTCGAGATACTGAAAGGTGATGTGAGTTTTGAATGGCTAAGGATAGACTCGAGTTATGTGAAAATATAGCTGGGGCTCGCGGCGGAAATCAGGCTTATCAAAGACAAAAGGGAGCTCAAAAAGACAAAAGAAGGCTCAATCTGAAAATACACTTAGCCGTCAATGAGCGTGGTATGCCTGTAAAATTTATCGTTACAGAGGGAACGCGTGCCGATAGTAAAGAAACTATTAACTTGCTCAAAAATCTCGATGCAAAATTAGTCTTTGCAGA
>CAMKTI010000002.1 GCA_946415665.1 uncultured Clostridia bacterium | reverse complement strand
ATAGGCATTAATCCCTCTAGTTTTTTTATATTGTGTTTTTTCCAGTTTCATATTTTTATCTTATCACTTTTTTCTTTTGGGGCAATCTATTTTTACTTTATGTGAACGCTACCTAATTGATGTGAAAAAAATAAGAGTTGAAATTAATATTTTTGTGGTACAATTACTCTTTCATGCAAGAAAATCAAGTTGCTGTTTTGAGAAGAAAACAAACACTTGTTTTGTTTTTGCAAGAAGATTGTATAAAAAAGACGGTATAAAAAAAATCGTTTTTCTATTTTTACCTCCAAAAAAATCTTAGATTTTTAATTTATGAGTTTAACTTTTATTTAAAATTAGAAATAAAATCACTTAAGCTTCTCTTGTTAAAAGGCTCTACCCCCTCGAATTTCAAAAAAAATACTTAAAAACACTTGACAGGTGTTTTTTTTTGTGTTAGACTAAAAATAGACCGTTTGGTAAATTTGTTTTTGGCCTGTTAATTTCATTTTTCTGGATAATTTTTATTACATAGCTATAAAAATTTACTGGCCTGTCGGAGTATTTTGTTGCTAAAAAAATATTTTTTGTTTGTTTTTAAAATATGGAGAATAAAATTATGGAAGAGAACATGATAGAAGAAAAAATAGCAGAGAAAGAAAAGGCAAATACAGAAAAAACAGATTTAGAAACTTTTATTAAGTATTTGAACCAAAATGAGAAAGGAAATAAATTACTGCAAGGGTATGCAAAAGCGATAAAAAAAAAGCTTGAGCCTAATGTTGAGAATATAGAAGACAACAATAATACAGAAGACGTCCAAAACAATTTTGGAATTGATTTTAATAGTGAGGCAATGAATCTAGATATAGTTTTGAGTTTTAGATATAATTTGGTTTGTAAACTTTGTCCTCATATTCTTGATAAAAATAAAGTTACCATTGAAAATTGTTCATTGACATCGCTAAAGGAATCTTTGCAAGAGTTCGAGAAAAAAATGGAGATAAATGTAGAAGAATTACCAAATGGTAATATAAATAATACAAATGCAAAAAAATCACCGCGAGATAAAAAATACGATATACAAAAACAATTAAATAAATTAGTAATTCCAATAGATCTAGAGAGATCGATTATCAACGCATTGGCGATGTCTAAACTGTTACAAAAAACGAAATTAGAAAAATTTGAACCAAGCACAACAATAAAAAATGCTTCCGAACTACTAGAAAGCAAAAACAAAAAAGAATTGGCTTCAGATCATGATTTTATAAAGATCTGTAAAATTATGTACCGAGCGTTTAATAATTATGGTAATCAACCTTATTTCAATACTGTAGCGAGGAATGTTGTTAATTATACTAGTATCAGTGCTTGCATTCAGAATAACAAAGAATTTTTTAAAGCAATAGGGTTAATTGAAAACATCAGAGACTACTTTGAAAATATTGGCAATATTAAGTGTAGTGATCAAGAATTTAATGATTTTTTAGGTTTCTTGGGAGATGCAAAAGGAAATTTAGTAGTAGAAAATGGTAGCGTCGCATTAAAGCCTTGTAAGTGTAATGAACCTTTGGAGATCAAATCATCAAATGGCATAAAAAAATGGCTTTGGATTTTTGGTACTGGTAGCGGTTTGGGAGTATTAATCGCCGGTGGATCAGCAGTGAATTATTTTGTGGTTGCATTTTGGCCAGCGGCGGCAACAAAAACGGTAACCATTTTGTCTATGACAATCCCTGGCGGGAGTGCAGTAGTGTGTATTTTTGCACTTGTGATTTTGTTTTGGAAGAAGCATGAACAAAACCAGGAGAAAACAATAAAAAACAACTTAAACGGAATAAAATATAGCACAGAAAATGAAGAAGAAAACAAGAACAAAAATATCTATGATGGAAAAGAAGATATCGATATCGAAGAAGGTGGGTATAAAAATAATAACAACATCAACACCCTCAAAGGTAAAATCAAAGTCCAGAACGAAGAAAAAGAAGAAGAGATCATTGTCATCGAAGAACAAAAAGGCTAAGGCCTAAAGTAGAGAAAGAAGAGAATTTGTAATATATAATAAAAATAAAAAGTCCGTGAGTTAATTTTAATTCACGGTCTTTTTTTTGTTTTTGCAGTTTGTTTTATGCAGCTAATTTCTTTGACATAAAAATAAAATCTCCAGCTAATTTTTTTTTTGCCTTTGAGATTTTGTTATTAAAAAATTTTGGGCTTAGTTTTTTTGTGGGCGAAAAAATAATTTGTCGATTGATTTAAAAATATTGATTTTTACTGCGACAAAAAATTTTTTTTGCTAGGTATATTATTTTTGATTAAAGATTTAAAAATTAGCGGGGATGATTTTAAATGATGCAATTAGATGTGCTTGACAAAAATTTAATTGTAAAAATCAAGTGTGATATAGACCACCATGTAACAGATAAAATAAAAGAGAAAATCGAGCGCAAGCTTGAGTTATTGAATCTTAAAAATATAATTTTTGATTTTGAAAGAGTTGATTTTATGGATAGTTCAGGGATTGGAATGTTAATTGGCAGATATAAATTTGTAGATAAAATTGGCGGAAAGATATATGTGATTAATTTAAATCCGAATTTAAAACCAATAATTGAAATGTCGGGGCTAAAAAAAATAATTAATTTTGATTGTGATTTAGAATCTGTTTTGAAAAGTCAAAGAAAATCAAAAGCGGAGTGATGAAAAGTGAAAAATAAAATAAATATAGTCATGCAAAGCAAATCTGAAAACGAATCTTTTGCACGAATTGTAGTTGCAGCTTTTATTGCGCCATTAAATCCTACAGTTGAAGAATTAAATGATATAAAAACAGCGGTTTCGGAAGCGGTTACGAATTCGATTATTCACGCGTATCAAGAAAAAACGGGAAAAATTATTTTAACATGCGAAATTTTTGAGCGACGGGTAAAAATAATAATAAAAGATTATGGACTTGGAATAGAAAATATAAAAAAAGCGATGGAGCCGTTATATACTTCAAGGCCTGATATGGAACGTTCAGGTTTAGGTTTTACGGTGATGCAAAGTTTTATGAGTAAAGTTATAGTCAAGTCGAAAAAAAATTTTGGAACAAAAGTAATTATGATTAAAAACTTGGCTTAAAAAATTTTTTTGAATTAAATTTGGCTAAGAAAAACGGGTGAAAAATTATGGACGAGATAAATAATTTGATTATTCTTGCACAAAACGGAGATAAAAACGCAAAAGAAAAATTAATTTTGGATAATAAAGGTTTGATTTGGAGCATAGTGAAAAAATTTTCGAATCGCGGTTATGAACTCGAAGATTTATTTCAGATTGGTGTTATTGGTTTATTAAAATGCATAAATAAATTTGATAATAAATTTAATGTCAAATTTTCGACTTATGCTGTGCCAATGATAATCGGGGAAATAAAAAGATTTTTACGCGATGACGGTTTAATAAAAATTTCGCGACCGATAAAAGAAATTGCTGGAAAAATTAGATATGCACAGGAAAATTTTTTAAAAAAATATGGCCGTCAAGCAACTTTAAATGATTTGGCAAACGAATTAAATATTTCGCTCGAAGAATTAATAATTGCGATGGACGCAAACAAAAATGTCGAGTCGATTTATCAAACTATAAATCAATCAGATGGGAGCACTTGTTTTTTATTGGATAAATTAAATTCGAAAGATAATGGGCATTCAAAAATAATAAATAAAATCGCGATTCATTCCATAATAGAAAAATTAGATGACATTGAAAAAGAAATTATTAAGCAGCGATATTTCTGTGATAAAACACAATCAGAAGTGGCCAAAAAATTAAATTTATCTCAGGTACAAGTTTCACGTCTCGAAAAAAAAATTTTAAACAAAATCAGGCAAAATATGTAGCGTGTAAAAATTTTATTGAGGCTATAAATAAAAATTAATTTTTAATAGGGGATTGAGTATGAAAGAAAAATTTATAAACGTAAATGATTATGTTGTAAAGTCAAAACTTCCGGCGAGTGATTATGTTATAAATCCATATGTAGGTTGTCCACACGCTTGTAAATATTGTTATGCGAGTTTTATGAAACGTTTTACAGGTCACGGTGAAGAATGGGGGAAATTTATAGATATTAAAATCTGTGACAAGGCAATCAGTAAAAAAATTTTAAATGGCAAAACAGTATTTTTATCTTCGGTTACAGATTGTTATAACCTGTTCGAAAAAAAATATTTCGTGACTCAAAATATTTTAAGACAGTTGGTTGATATTGATTGTAAAATAATAATTTGCACAAAATCTGATTTGATTTTAAGAGACATTGATATTTTAAAGAGATTAAAAAAATTAACTGTAGCTGTAAGTATTAATACATTGGATGAAAATTTTAGAAAAGATATGGATAAAGCTAGCAATATTTTTGATAGACTTAAAACTTTGCAGACGCTTTATAAAAATAATATAAATACTGTTTTATTTATGTCGCCGATATTTCCTAAAATTACGGATTATCATTTGATTATTGAGCGGACAAAATATTTTGTAAATGAATATTGGTTTGAAAATCTTAATTTGCGTGGCAGTTATAAATTTCCTATATTAAAATACATAAAAAATTATTACCCACAGTACTTTAATCTTTACCAGCAAATTTATATACATAAAAATTCTGATTTCTGGGGTAAATTAATATTAGAAATAAAAAATTATTGTGAAAGAAATTCGATAGATTATGTTAATTGTTTTCATCACGATAGATTTATTAAAAATAAAAACACAAATCTTGAGTAAGATTTCGTTTTAACATAGATAATTTATTTACTTGCTTATAATCAAAAACTTCTGTCGTAAAAAAAATCGGCAGGAGTTTTTTTTGCACTCCAAAAGAAAAAAATATATTTGATTATTTTTCATGGCAAAAAAATATTGTTGACTAGGTAGCATTCACATAAAATAAAAATCGGTCGACTAAAGAAAAAAATTGACAAGATAGAGATATGCAACTTACAAAAACACAATATAAAAAGGGTAGAGGGATTAATACCGATAGCAAGGAAACTGGTGAAAATATCAAACTACGAATCCATGTGTGCAATACCTTATATAATAAATAATGATTGCAAATGGACGGTATTACAAATCACCACTCTTCAGATTCCCGGAACACTCATCCACAGTTTTACAAATAATATCGCCTTCTATTTCTGGCTATACACAGCTTGCACGATCTTCTCGCCAGCTATTGTCATCACTATTTTCACATATATATTCACATTATCTTGAAACTAAAATGTATTCTACAACTGAATAATCTTGCTTCATTGATATTCCGTCTTTTAAAGCCATAAAACCACCCAACGCAAAACAAAAAATTTTTAACAGAATTGCGGGTGTCCCGATAATGCCAGCTAAAGCTGTAGCAATCGGCAAAAATGTCAATATAATTAGTGCTACGCCGCCAAGAATAAACATTCCGCATTTAAAATATTTCGCAGCCTTGTAGCATTTTACATGTGAAGCTTCATTGTCAAGAAACAGATGTAAAACTGATTTTACAACACCAAAAACTGATAAAGCAGCAATTCCTATTCAGACCAACGGTAAAAACGGCAACTAAATCGGAGAAACAACTAACAAAACTCCTAATATTCCTGTTCTGATGTCCTAAAAGCAACGGCAAAGACAACGCAAACCCCGAAGAAATAATCAAAGCCGCACCAAACAAAATGGCCAAGCTGAACAAAATCAAATTTGGTATTTGGTATTTGATGGGTTTTAAATGCTTTTATCGTTTTCTCTTGCTTTGGATTTTGCTTTTTGGTTAGTTCTTTTTTGAGGCTTTCTTCCCCTCCTTTTTAAGCAAAAAATAAATCAAAAACCAATCGATTTTTTTACTGGCGCATAAAAAATTAAAAAAATTCGATCGGGCAAAATGTTGTTTTAAAAACAATATCCAATTTTAGAGTATCATATTTTTTTGCTTTTGTCAAGGGTTTTGCCTTTTTTTTATGTCCTTTCTTCGTAAGATAATTTATTTTGTTTTATGTTACAAAAATATAAACTGGTTGATTTTTGGTTAAAAATATTTTTCTTACAAGCTAAATTTATTATTTCTGTGTATAAAAATTTTTGCAAAAAAAACATGCCTCAAAGCATGTCTCTTTTCTATTTTAGGTAGCGTTCACATAAAATAAAAATAGATTGAGCAAAAAAAGTGATAAGATGGAGATATGAAACTTACAAAAACACAATATAAGAAGCTAGAGGAATTAATGTCGATAGCGAGGAATCCGATGAAGATATCAGACTAAAAATTTATGTGTGCAATCTTTACATAATAGAGAATGGTTGCAAATGGAGGACATTATCAAAAGAATATGGAAATTGGCACACGGTTTATATAAAATTTAGTAGATGGTCAAAACGGTACGATTGTCAAAGCTGTTGTTTTTTTTCTTTAAAACCTTTATTTTAGAAGCTATAGAGAAACAAAAACTGCTTAATGAAGAGGATTATATACTCTTTATTGATAGTACAAGCATAAAGGTAAGTCCAGATGCAAACAAGAATAAAAACAATCAGAAACAAAGCATCGTACGTTCAAAAGGGACCTGACAACCAAGTTGTATTTATTTTTCACATCTTCATGTCCAGTGGATTTTCGTTTGTCTCCTAGCAATTCTCACAATTCTCCCGAAGGAAGAAGGCCATATATTTCAAAAATAATAATTATCTCCTGATGAACCGAGCTTACGAAGATGATAAAACTTTAGCTTTAGCTAAGAATCACGGGTTTAAGACAGTTGTTCCACCTAAAAAAAAATCGTAAGTTGCCTTGGAGTTATGATAAACAACTTTATAAACAACGCAATAATATCGAGCGATATTTCTTGAGATTGAAACGTTTTAGAAAAGTTTTTACTCGTCATGGTAAGCTTGATTCTATTCTTATTTTTACCAGTTCCCTTGTTTTTATTTTTGACTTGCTTTTTATGTGAACGCTACCCAGATGATGTCTACGCGAAAAAAACGAGCAATGAGATGATGGAAAAAATAATATATAAAATAAAATGTAATGGAGAGGAATAAAAAAGGAGCAAAAATAAAAACGAAGCAAAGGATGCATTACAAATTTGATATAAGCAATGCAGAGCGGAAGCAAATAAAATTACGCGTGACAAGTCAAGTTGGACAACATTAAGTTATAGCCAAAGATGATCGAAAATTTATCAGTGCGGTTGTTTGGATACTTAAAATAGAATTTTCGTTGGTGGATTTGCAGTTTGATTATGAAAAGCGGACCGTTCATCGAAGATTTATTCGATGGCTATGAGAGGCGTCTGAAAAAAATATTTAAAATATTAAAATGTGATATAAATTTTGAATGGCTAATTATCGACTCGAATTATGTAAAAGTACATCAGCATACAGCTAGGGCTCGCGGTGAAAATCGGGGCTATATCAATTCAATGCGAAAACACATTTAGCCATCAATGTACACGGAAAACCCATAAAATTCATCGTTACAGAAGAAACACGGGCCGATTGTAAAGAAGATATTAACTTGCTAAAAAATGTCGATACAAATTTAGTCCTTACGGATCGCACTTATGATACTAACGAAATTTCGTCTTATATAGCTGAACGAAATATAAAATCAGTTATTCCTCCAAAATGCAACAAACTTGAACAATATAATTACAATTGTACACTTTACTGTTTTCGATATGTTATTGAGAATATTTTTCTTGTTTTTAAACGCTGGCGCAGTATTGCCACTCGTTATGCTAAACAACTCTGGATGTCTCCATTACTTCTGTTTTTGTGTGTTGTATCTTTATATTGTTTTGATTTACTTTTTGTTTTTTATTTTTCCTCGTGTAAATACTGTGTAAATACTATCTAAAAAAATTTTTTTTTGCTATTGACAAACATAATTTTGTGTGTTAAACTAAAAACTAAGTGGTTTTAAGTTTGAAACATGGCGGGGTGTAGCGTAGCTTGGCTAGCGCGCCTGATTTGGGATCAGGAGGTCGCAGGTTCAAATCCTGTTACCCCGATACATTTTTGTATCTGTAGCTCAGCTGGATAGAGCAACGGCCTTCTAAGCCGTGGGTCGGGGGTTCGAATCCCTTCGGATACACTTTGTGGTGGGTGTAGTTCAGTTGGTTAGAGCGCCAGATTGTGGCTCTGGAGGTCGTGGGTTCGAATCCCACCATTCACCCGTTGCTTATTATTCTTTTTTGTGAGCTAGTAGCTCAGTCGGTAGAGCACTTGACTTTTAATCAAGGGGTCGCGAGTTCGAGTCTCGCTTAGCTCATTTTGTGTAAAAGTGGATGCTTTTTTGTTGGTCAAATATTTCTGAATCTGGAAGAATAAAGTGAAAGCCACCGAAGCAAAAAAGTTGCATTTCCTTAGATACTGCCTATGCAAAAAATATAAAAACAAGCTATAAAAAGAAATATAATGGGAAAAAATAGAAAAAAAGTAAAATGAAAATGAAAAAAACGTATGGTAGGTTTTATAGCCGCGGTAAAACATTGGAAACAGTAGAGCTGAATTTAGCGTGGAATTGGATCAACACAGTGGAATAACCAAAAACAATAGAAAGTTTGTTAATGCAGTCTAGATACTGTCTACAACTGTCTACACTAGAAAAACGAGCAACGAAACAAGAAAAAAATGATCTATAAAATTAAGGTATAATGGAAAAGAATAAAAAAGTGATAAGTTTAATTTATGTAAAGAATCATCAGCATACAGCTGTCGCTTGCGGCGAAAATCGGGCTATATCAAAAAAACAAAAGAAGATTTAATTCTAAAGTATACTTATCAGTCAATGAGCGCAAAGTGACTGTAAAATTTATCGTTATAGAAGAATCATGAGTCGATTGCAAAAAAGGTATTTACTTGATCAAAAATCTCAATGCAGAATTATTATTTGCAGACAAAACTTATAATACCAACGAAGTTTTGTATTATATAGCAAAACGAAATATAAAATCAGTTATTCCTCAAAAACGCAACAGACTTGAATAATGTGCTTATAAATGGCTTTGAAGAAAAAAGACAGTAGTCTCACCGTAAACTTTATCTCTTTAGGCACATTTATATTATCGATAATACTTTTCCTGCTTTTAAACGTTGGCGCGGTATTGCCAACAGATACACTAAAGCGCTCGATGGTTTTATCGCTTCTGTTTATTTCCGTTGTATCTTTATATCTTTGTTATTCTTTTATTTTTTTTTCATGTAGACACTATTTAATAAAAAACGATTGCTTTTCGGCAGTCGTTTTTTTGTGAATTTTATAATCGAAGTGAAAATTCAAATCCCTGCTTAAAATATTTATTAGTCCGGTTACTTAATTTTTATTGTTAAAAATTTGCCTACATGTATCCATTTTTATATTGTCTGAAAATAAATCTGTAAGTTTAGTATCTTTGTTTTTATTTGTTTGAAGATTTTTATGTATTTTTAGTTCTATTTTGGATTTTAACATTCTAAATGACGGAATTTGTATATGAGTTTCTTGCAATGCGTTATATATTTTATTCGTATTATGATTATACAAATGCAACATATTCCAATAAATGCAAGCGTATTTATCAAACAACTCACCTTCAAGTTGTGGCAAAAAATTATCCAAAATGTTAAATATATTATCTTCTATATTTTCGCCAGTAGCATTACTATTTATTAATTTATTTTCATCGTTTTCGATAAAATCAACACCAGTGCTTTGAAGATCTAAATTTTCTCTCAGGGCATTAAATTCTTGATTTAAGTTTCTGATCGTACGAATTCGATCAACATAACTTTTACAACCAGTGGAGAGCCAGCTCAACGCCCATGCAAAAAAATAAATTAAAGACAATTTTCGTGCCGTAACGTTAGTGTTAGCTGATACCAACAAAAACATTTTTGACTGCTCTTTCACTGATTTTTCTAACGCGCTAATTTTATTTGTTTTGCTTTCCAGGTCTTCTAGGTTTTTTTCGTGGTTTTCTTTAAGTTCATTCAGTTCTTTTGTTGTTTTTTCTAATTCTGATTTCGCATTGTTCAGTTCATTTTCTTTATTCTGCAGTTTTTCTTTTAACTCGTTAATTTCTACTGTTTGATTTTTATTTGTTTTGTTTGTCTCGTTTAATTCTAATTTTGTTTGATTAAGTTCTTCTTCTTGTTCTTTTATTTTCTTGTCTTTATGTTCCGCTTCTTTTTTTGTATTTTCATGGTTTTCTTTAAGTTCATTCAGTTCTTTTGTTGTTTTTTCTAATTCTGATTTCGCATCTTTCAGTTCTTGTTTTAAACGACCTATTTCATCTGTTAAGTGGTAGTTTTTAAGACTCTCCTTGTAGTATTTCGAATATGATTCCAAGTATTCCCAACCTTTTTTACGTATTTCATCATTTTTTTTATCTATTTCATCAAACAATTGTTGATTTTCGTTTATTGTTTTTGAGGTAACTTTTTTTAGCTGTTCATTGTATATCTCTAATTCTCGTATTTTTAATCTTAAATTTCTATTTTCGTATCCATTACCTTCGAAATATAACGATCTAATATAAACCGAAGGTTGTTCATTATAATCTTGAGATTTATTTTCATTTTGCTTATGCATGCTTATTCCTCACAAATATTTAGGTATAAAATATTATCAAAATCTAATTCGATGATATTTTATTGGTATTATAAAACACAATACTATCTAAAAACAAAACTTTTTATTTGTTATTAAAACAGTTTTCGTTTGTAAAAATTTAGGATAAAAAATTTGTCTGCGAAAAAAAATTTTGCACTTTGTTTTTTTTTTGATACAATGAACAGATTGTGAATTGGAGCTATGATACAAAAAGTTACCGTTGAAAAAAAATTTTCGAGCGGAAAATTTTTGTGGAGCGAGCTTGATTCATGAAATCAGGCGATTTTCCCTTGTTTTGTTTTCTATAAAAAATTAAACACGCGGAACAGTGTATTGATTATTATATTTTTTTTATGATATGCTGCCTGATGCTTTTGCTTTGTGAAAACAAAATATGGAGGTGAAAATGTGTCTGCACAAAAAATCAGGATTGTTTTAAAATCCTACGATCACAGATTAATTGATGAAGCGGTACTGATAATATTAAACAGCGTGGCGAAAACTGGAGGCAAAATTTCTGGACCGGTACCTTTGCCAAGTAAAAAGGAAATCATAACGATTTTGCGTAGTGTGCATAAGCATAAAGATTCGCGTGATCAATTTGAGCGTCGCACACATAAACGTTTGATTGATATCGTATCGGTCGGTCCGAAAACAATGGAAATTCTGACAAAATTGTTTTTGCCGGATGGTGTCGAGATTAATATCAAAATCTTGTAATTTGTGATCACCAAAGATTTAAAAATTTTTTCATGGTCGTGATATAAACGATTTGATTTAATTACGGGAGGTGTAAAGATAATTATGCAAAAGGCCATACTTGCTAAAAAAGTTGGTATGACTCAGCTTTTTTTTGATAATGGCGAACTTATTCCAATTACTGTTTTATTAGCTGGTCCGTGTTATGTTACGCAAATAAAAACTGATGAAACTGATGGATATAATGCGATCCAAGTTGGTTTTTGGGATAAAGCAAAAAATGTTTTAAAGCCGTTGCAAGGTATATTTTCGAAGTCGGGCGTTTCCCCAAAAAAATATCTTCGTGAGTTTAGATTTGCTGAGGCTAAAAATTATAAAGTTGGCGACGAAATAAAAGTTGATGAATTTTCTGTTGGAGAATTTATTGATGCAACTGGAATTTCGAAAGGCAAAGGATTTCAAGGCTCGATAAAACGTCATGGACATCAAAGAGGTCCAATGGCGCACGGTTCAAAATATCATCGCGGAGTAGGTTCAATGAGTTCGACAACAACGCCGGGAAGAGTAAAAAAAGGGAAAAAAATGCCGGGACATATGGGGCACGAAAGAGTTACGATTCAAAATCTTAAAATTATGCGAATTGATTCTGATAAAAATTTATTATTCGTAAAAGGATCTGTTCCGGGACCAAAAAATTCGCTGGTTTTTATAAAAAACAGTGTGAAAGCAAAAGTTTAAAAATTTTTGAGAAAGGAGATTAGAAATGGCAACAGTCGAAGTTATAAATATGAACGGTGAAAAAACAGGCGAAATTGATTTAAAAGATAATATATTTGGTATTGAAGCGAATCAACATGCAATGCATACAGCGGTAGTATATTATTTAGCAAATCAAAGACAGGGAACAAAGTGTACGAAAACAAGAGCTGAAGTTCGAGGCGGCGGTAGAAAACCTTGGCGACAAAAAGGTACAGGACGCGCACGACAAGGTTCAATTCGTTCACCACAGTGGCGAAAAGGTGGAGTTGTTTTTGCGCCAAAGCCAAGAGATTTTTCTTTTAAAATCAATAAGAAGCTTAAACGTTTGGCTATAAAGTCTGCATTAAGTACGAGACTAAGCGAAAAAAAATTAATTGTAATGGATAAACTTGAGCTTGATGAGATTAAGACAAAAGGATTTGCAAAAATTGTTATGAATATTAATTTAAACGACAAAAAAATTTTGTTTGTTATAAATAATAATCAGCAGGATTTAAAGTCAAGCAAAAATATTATTTTGTCAGCTAGAAATTTATTTAACGTGAAGACGATTGCTTCGGATTTGATAAACACTTATGCGGTGTTAAATCATGAATATTTAGTTTTAACGATTGATGCCGTAAATAAAATTCAAGAGGTGTTTGCATAATGGCTGATTTAAAATATTATGATATTATTTTTAAGCCGATTATGACTGAAGAAGCAATGAAAATGTTTGCGGATAAAAAATATTGTTTTTATGTGCATCCGGATGCTAATAAGGTGCAAGTCAAAGAAGCAATAGAAAAATTGTTTGACGGCGTAAAAGTTAAACGAGTAAATATTATGAATTTAAAGGGCAAAACAAAAAGACGTGGAAGAATCGTTGGAAAAACGAATAAAAGAAAAAAAGCCATAATTTTTTTAAGTGGCGAAAGCAAAGAAATAGAGTTATTTAAAAAATAAAAAAGGAGGGAAATAGGTTGGCAAAAACAGATGAAATTAAAAAGTTTAAGCCGTATACACCGTCGAGACGTAAAATGACAGTTTTTCGCTCAAGTGAACTTTCGAGTAGAGAGAATAAGCCGTGTAACAAATTAATTGCTTTTGTGAAAAAGAAATCAGGCCGAAATAATCAAGGCAAGATTACTGTAAGGCATAGAGGCAGTGGAAATAAAAGAAAGTATAGAATAATAGATTTTAAAAGAGATAAGCGTGATGTTTTCGCAACGGTGCAGAGTATTGAATATGATCCGAATAGGACAGCTAATATTGCTTTGTTGTTATATGAAGATGGAGAAAGAAGATATATAGTTTCACCGGTCGGATTAAAAGTTGGCGATAAGTTAATGAGTGGCGAGTCAGCAGAAATAAAAATTGGAAATGCTTTGCCTATGGGGAATATGCCTGTTGGTTCTGAGATTCATAATATCGAAATGAAAATCGGAAAGGGCGGTCAATTGGTTCGTTCAGCAGGAAATGCGGCGCAATTGGTCGCAAAAGAAGGAAAATTTGTAACTATTAAGTTACCTTCGGGCGAAATGCGATTAATTTTAAGTAAATGCTACGCAACGATTGGACAAGTTGGAAATGTTAATCAAGCTCTTGTTAATTTAGGAAAAGCCGGTAGAAAAAGACACATGGGTATAAGACCGACGGTTCGTGGATCAGTTATGAATCCAAATGATCATCCACATGGTGGTGGTGAAGGAAAATGTCCTGTTGGACGTCCGGGTCCATGTACTCCTTGGGGAAAACCTGCACTTGGTTATAAAACTCGTAAGAAAAATAAGAGTTCTAATAAATATATTTTGCATCGCAGAAAAAAATAGTTTGACCAAGAGTAATTATTAATATCGAGGTGAAAAAAATGAGATCTTTAAAGAAAGGACCGTTTGCCGATGAGCATTTATTAAAAAAAGTAAAGGCTTTAAATGAAAGTGGCAAAAAAGAAGTTATAAAAACTTGGTCAAGGCGTTCGACGATTTTTCCGGGATTTATTGGTCATACTTTTGCTGTTTATGACGGGAGAAAACATGTTCCGGTTTATGTGACAGAAGATATGGTTGGACATAAACTAGGTGAATTTGTTTTAACTCGGACTTATAAAGGACACAGTGGAAATAATAAAAACGATAAAAAGTAAAATCGTGAGATTAAATTAAAAAGCAAAAGGAGGAAAAATTGTATGCAAGAGGATTATATAAGTCGCAGTCAGCAAAAGCGCCTGAGAAATGCAAGATTGGATATGCGTCCGAAAGCAAGCGTAAAATTTGTTTCGATTTCGGCGTCGAAAGCAGGAGTTATATTAAGACAAATAAAAAATTGTGATGTTATGTATGCCTGTGCTTTATTAGATTATTCTACGCATCATGCTTCTAAAGTGATATTAAAAGTTTTAAAGTCGGCGATGGCAAATGCAGAAAATAATTTAAATTTAGAGCCAAAAAAATTATTTATAGAAGAAGCATATGCTGGTCGAGCAAATATTTTGCGAAGAATAAGACCAAGAGCTAAAGGCAGAGCATATGGAATAAAAAAAAGATTTTGTCATATTACGTTAGTTTTGAATGAAAAAACAGGAGGTTAAACATGGGACAAAAAGTACACCCCTATGGGATGCGTGTTGGATTTATAAGAGATTGGGGTTCGGTTTGGGTTGCTGATAAAAAAATGTTTCCCAAATATTTATTAGAAGATTATAAGATAAGAAAGTTTATAAAAGATAAGCTGTATGGCGCAGGAATAGGAAATATAAAAATATATCGTTCGAGCAATCGTGTTCGTGTTGTTATTTTTGCATCAAGACCTGGTGTTATTATTGGAAAAAGCGGGCAAGCGATAGCTAAATTAACTGAAAAATTGCAAACGTTTTCTGAGCAAAAGCTTTCGATTGAGATTAAAGAAATAAAAAATTATGATTCGTGTGCGCAATTAGTTGCCGAAGAAGTTGCAAAGCAATTAGAAGCCAGAATCGCTTTTAGAAAAGCAATGAAGCAATCGATTAATCGCGCATTAAAATCGATAAGAGTTAAAGGAATAAAAATTTGTGTATCCGGACGTCTTGGCGGAGCAGATATGGCACGTGTTGAGCATTGTAATGAAGGAATGATTCCGTTGCAGACTTTAAGAGCCGATATAGATTATGGATTTGCCGAAGCAAACACGACTTATGGGAAAATCGGCGTAAAAGTTTGGATATATAAAGGTGAAATTCTTCCTGATAAAAAACAAGGGGGAGAAGATAAAAATGTTAATACCAAAAAGAACTAAGTATAGAAAGCAATTTAGAGGTCGCATGAAAGGCAGAGCAACACGCGGTAATAAAATAGTTCATGGTGAATATGCAATTGTTGCTTGCGAGCCACATTGGGTTAAATCGAATCAAATAGAAGCCGCTCGTATAGCTATGACTAGATATATGAAACGTGGTGGAGTTGTTTGGATTACTATTTTTCCGGATAAACCTGTGACTAAAAAACCGGCGGAAGTTCGTATGGGTAGCGGTAAAGGTGCAACGGAATTTTGGGTAGCTGTTGTAAAACCTGGAAGAGTTATGTTTGAAGTTGGAGGAGTTTCTGAAGAAGTTGCTCGTGAGGCATTGAGGCTTGCTATTCATAAATTGCCTTTGAAATGCAAAATAGTTTCGCGCAATGAACAGGAAGGTGAGCGTAATGAGAGTTAAAGAATATGTAAAGAGTTTAAATCAAAAGTCTATTGATGAATTAAAGATAGAACTTGTTGATATGAAAAAAAGATTGTTTAATTTGCGTTTTCAACAGGCAACTAATCAGTTAAAAAATACAAGCGAAATTAAAATGGTTAGGAAAAATATTGCGAGAATACAGACTCTTATTACTCAAAAACAAAGAAAAGCCGAAGAATAAAAAAAGGAGTGAATAAAATGTCTGAATCTGAATTGGTAAAAAGAAAAAAAAACATGAAAAAAGTTCTTGAGGGCGTTGTCGTTAGTGATAAGACAGATAAAACAGCCGTTGTAAAAGTAAGCTATAGAGTTAAACATCCTGTTTACGGAAAAATTATAACTCGTAGCAAAAAATTTATGATTCATGATGAAAATAATGAATGCAAAAACGGTTATTTTGTCAGAATTATGGAAACACGACCATTGTCTAAAAGAAAACGTTGGAGATTGACGGAGATTTTAAAAAAGAATGAATGATTAGTTAAAATAAAAGGAGATGATATTTTGATACAGCACGAGACAAGATTAAAAGTTGCAGATAATTCAGGAGCGCGTGAATTATTGTGTATAGGCGTCTTAGGTGGAACAAAAAGAAGATATGCAGGAGTTGGAGATATTATTATTGCGACTGTAAAAGATGCGATTCCTGGCGGAATGGTAAAAAAGAAAGATGTTGTAGCAGCAGTGATAGTTAGAACAACAAGAGAAATTTGTCGTGATGATGGTTCGTTTATAAGATTTGATGAAAATGCCGCTGTGATAATAAAAAAAGAAGATAAAAATCCTAGAGGAACTAGAATTTTTGGTCCGGTTGCACGCGAATTAAGAGAGTGTGGATTTTTAAAAATAATTTCTTTGGCTCCGGAAGTTTTATAAAAGACAGATATATTATAAAGAAGATTTTTGTGGAGGTGTTTTTTATTGCTAAGACACAGAAGAAAAAAAATAAAAATAGATTATAAAATAAAATTGAAAAAAGGCGATTTAGTTAGAGTTGTCGCTGGAAAAGATAAGGGTAAAGAAGGAAAAATTTTATTGGTAAATCGAAAAAATGGAACTGTTATTGTTGAGCAAGTTAATATAAAAACTATGAGTAAAAAGTCGAATGGAATAAACCCGGGCGGACTGATAAAAAAAGAATTTCCGATTGATGTTTCGAATGTTATGTATTTGCATAACGGAGTTGTAACGAAAATTGGTTATAAGATTGAGATAAAAGAAGAGAATGGAAAAAAAGTTGTAATAAAAAAAAGAATAGCCAGAAAGACTGGCGAAGTTATAGATTAGGATTATTTTTGAGCAAGGAGGTGTAATTTTGAGTGAGTGTATCTCATGATGTTTATGTTGAAAAAATTGTGCCCGGTATGATATCGAAATTTAAATATAAAAATAAAATGCAGGTGCCAAAGTTAGTTAAAGTTATTTTAAATATTGGAATGAGTACGGCAGAAAAAGATATTTCGAAAGCACTTGAAAATGCAAAGCGAGATTTATTATTAATTACTGGGCAGAAAGCAATTTTTACGATGGCTAAAAAATCTATTGCGACTTTTAAGTTGCGCAAAGGAATGAAATTAGGTTGTAAAGTTACGCTCAGAGGCAAAAAAATGCTTTATTTTCTTGATAAATTGATTAACGTAAGTTTAGCACGTGTACGTGATTTTCATGGTGTAAGTGCAAATTCTTTTGACGGACGAGGAAATTATTCGATTGGGATAAAAGAGCAATTGATTTTTCCTGAAATTGAATATGATAAAATAGATAAAATTCGCGGTATGAATATAGTTATTGTAACGACAGCGAAAAATGATTTGGAAGCAAAAGAATTATTAAGTTTGTATGGTATGCCTTTTAAAAAAAATTAATAGATTAAAGAAAAATATTTAAATGGGAGGTTGCAATGGCTAAGAAATCGATGATAGCTAAGCAAAAAAGAGAGCCTAAATTTTCTACGAGAGCGTATACAAGATGTAATATTTGTGGACGTCCGCATGCGGTTTTAAAAAAATTTGGTATTTGTCGTATATGTTTTAGGAAATTAGCATATCACGGACAAATTCCAGGAGTGAAAAAAGCAAGTTGGTAAATTTAAAATAGGAGGCTTATATTATGGATACTGATCCAATTGCGGATATGTTGACTAGGATTAGAAATGCAAATAAACGAAGACATAAAAGTGTTGATATCCCAGCGTCTAATGTTAAGATTAATATCGCGAAACTTTTATGTAATGAAGGTTATATAGATAAATATGAAGTTATTGGGGATAGTGTTGCTAAAATTATTCGCATTTATTTAAGAGATGATATGAAAGTTATAAATGGTTTAAAAAGAATTTCGAAGCCTGGATTAAGAGTATATTCAGGGTACGATAAATTGCCAAAAGTTTTAAACGGTTTGGGTATTGCTATTATTTCTAGCAATCAGGGAATTATCACGGATAAACAGGCGCGCAAGTTAAAGATCGGCGGAGAAGTTTTGGCGTTTGTTTGGTAATGAATTGTCTTTAAATTTGGAGGTGAGAAAATTTGTCAAGAATAGGCAAGCGAAAAATAAGTGTTCCCCAAAATGTTAAATTAATAAAAAGTGAAGAAAATAATTTTATTGTTGTAGAGGGACCCAAAGGCAAACTAGAAAAAAAATTTAGCATGAGAATAAAGGTTAGAATAGAAAATGGCGAAGTTATAGTTGAACGTTGTGATAATTCGAAAGAAGCAAGAGCTTTACACGGATTAAGCAGAACTCTAATTAGTAATATGATTACGGGAGTTACCCAAGGGTTTAGTAAAACGTTAGAAATTAAAGGTGTTGGGTATAGAGCAGCTAAGGCCGGGAATAAATTAACTCTTAGTTTAGGATATGCACACCCGGTATTAATGTTTGATAATGATGAAATCAAAACTGCTGTTGATGGAGATAAAATTATTGTGTCTGGAATTGATAAAGAAGCTGTTGGACAGTATGCTGCGAATATAAGAGCAAAGAAGCCACCTGAGCCGTATAAGGGAAAAGGAATAAGATATCTTGGAGAAAAAGTACGGCGTAAAGTGGGAAAGACAGGCAAAAAATAAATTTTTGCTAAGAATATAAATAGGAGGGGTTTATAATTAATTATGATAAAGACAAAGACGAAAAAAGAATTAAGATTAAAGCGTCACTTAAGATCGAGAGTATTTGGCAAGCCAGAGCAGCCGAGAGCTTGTATGTTTATGTCGAATAAATATATTTATGCGCAAGTAATAGATGATATGAAGGGTGTGACTATTGTTTCGGCATCGAGTTTTGAAAAAAATTTTGATTGCGATAATAAAAAGAATCTAGAGGCAGCAAAACTTTTGGGTGAAATACTCGGCAAGCGGATATTAGAAAAAGGTATAAAAAGAATAGTTTTTGACAGAAGTGGCTATAAGTATCACGGACGAGTTGAAGCATTTGCTGATGCTATGAGAAGTGTTGGAGTAATTTTTTAAGAGTAAAATAAATAATTAATAGAGGAGGAAAAGTTTTGGGAAAAGAAAATATGAATGCGATGCAAAAAAATAGAAATGATAAAAGGTCAAGATTTGGAAATAACAGACAAAAGAGAGAACGAGATAGAGAACGAGAACGCAGAAATGAAAAGAAAAAAATTGAGTTCTTGGGAAAAAAATTTGCATTTATAAATGAGCTTGAACTTAAAGATAAAGTAATTTTTGTTAATCGCGTTACGAAAGTTGTAAAAGGTGGACGAATCTTTAGATTTGCTGCGCTTGTTGCTGTCGGAGATGGAAAAGGTTATATTGGATTAGGTTCAGGAAAAGCTTCTGAAGTAAGTGAAGCGGTTCGTAAAGCAACGGGTAATGCTAAAAAAAATTTGGTTTTTGTGAAAATGAATGATAACGAAAGTATTTATCATGAGATTATTGGAAAATTTGGTGCTTCACGTGTATTAATAAAGCCAGCGAAAGAAGGTACTGGTATTATTGCTGGTGGTCCTGTGAGAATTATTATGGAACTTGCTGGAATAAAAAATGTTAGAAGCAAATCGATTGGTTCGAGAAATAAGCATAATATTACGAAAGCTGTAATCGAAGCGTTTAAGAATTTGAAATCACCAGAAGATATATTAAAATTACACACGAAAAAAAATGAAGATTAAGAATAGTTTTGGTTGATTGTGAAGAGTAGCAAGTGGAAAAGAATAATAAATCGATAGCTAATGTGTTGAAAAAAATTTGAAAAGCTAAAAATAAATATTGAGAGGTGAGATTAGATGAAAAGTATAATTAGGATTGGTAATTTGGTTGTAAATCCCAAGAGTAAACGGAAATCTTTTCGTAAAGGACGTGGACACGGATCAGGAAATGGAAAAACTGCAGGACGCGGACATAAAGGTCAAAATGCAAGAAGCGGTGGCGGTGTAAGATTAGGTTTTGAAGGTGGACAGATGCCACAGTTTAGAAGAGTTCCTAAACGGGGTTTTAAAAATAGAAATAAGAAAATAATTTTGATTATAAATTTAGGCTTAGTAAATAAATTATTTGATGATGGAGCAAATGTTGATTTTGAGGTATTAAAATCAAAAGGTATTTTTAGTAAAAAATATGATGGTTTTAAAGTTTTGGCTAACGGCGATTTTAATAAAAAAATTTTTATTAAGGCAAATGCTTTTAGTAAGTCGGCCAAAGAAAAAATTGAAGCTTCGGGTGGAAAAGCAGAGGTGGTTTAATGTTTTTTAAAACTTTTGCCAAAGCTTTAAAATTAAAAGATGTACGCAGGAAATTATTTAATATTTTTATTGCGCTTTTAGTTTACAGGCTTGGGGCACATATTTATTTGCCGGCTTTAAATTTAAAGTTAATAAGTTTGTTTAAGGCAGCTTCGAAACAGTCGTTGTTTGCGATTATATCCGGTGGAGGTTATGCGTCAATTTTTGCTTTAGGAATTGGTCCGTATATAACCGCGTCGATAATTTTGCAATTATTAACAGTTGCGATTCCAAGTTTGGAGCAATTAAAAAAAGATGGTAAAGAAGGCAGAAAAAAAATTGATCAGTATACAAGGTTAATGGCAATTTTATTGTCGTTGATGCAGGGCGCTGGATATATTTATATGTTAAAAGGCTTGTTTATTTACCAAAACTTTTTTGTTTATGCCGTTGCTTTAATTGCTTTAGTAACAGGTTCGATATTTGTTATGTGGCTTGGCGAAATGTTGAATGAATATGGAATGGGAAACGGATCTTCGTTTATTATTTTTGCAAATATTTTATCTGGATTGCCAAATGGAATTATGAATTTATATCCCCAAAATGATAGTGATATTTATTCTTGGATTAAAATTGGATCACTGATACTGTTATTTATAATTGTTATGGCGTTTGTTATTTGGGTGCAAGATGGAGAAAGAAGAATTTTGGTTCAGTATTCAAAAAAAACGGTAGGGGTGTTTAGCGCCAAAGATTCTTATATTCCGATTAAGATAAATATTGCTGGAGTAATGTCGATAATTTTTGCGATTTCATTGATGCAATTTCCTGCGACTGTTTATCAGATATGGCATTCGGATAAGTTAAAAAAAATTGTTGAGTTTTTAGATATTACTAATCCGTGGGGAACGCTTATTTATGTATTTTTAATATTTTGCTTTACGTTTTTTTATACGTCGTTTACGGTTAATTCGGTTGAGATTGCTGAAAATATAAAAAAGAGCGGCGGTTTTATTCCAGGGATTCGTCCAGGAAAACCAACTTCAGATTATATTCAAAATTCGATTAATAAATTATCTTGGATCGGAGCACTTTTTTACGCAATCGTTGCGATTATGCCAGTAATTCTTGAATGGGTATTTAAAATTAAAGTTGGATTTGGTGGAACGACTTTATTGATCGTGACAGGCGTTGCTCTTGAAATCATAAAGCAATTAGATTCGCAGTTATTAGTACGCAATTATAAAGGTTTTTTAAGTTAAAATTAGTCTGGAGGGATTTTTGTATGCCAATAACAATAAAAAGCGAAAGTGAAATTAAAAAAATGCGTGTGGCCGGAGAAATTACTGGAAAAGCCTTAGAAGTTGCAGAAAAAAATATTTGTGTAGGCATAACAACGCGCGAACTAGATAAAATTATCGAGAATTATATTAGGTCTCGTAACGCTGTGCCGGGTTTTTTAAATTACAGAGGATATCCTGCATCGTCTTGTATTTCTATAAATGAAGAAGTTATACACGGAATTCCTGGAGAAAGGAAATTAAAAGCTGGCGATGTTGTAAGTATTGATGTTGGGGCGATTTTTGACGGTTATTACGGAGATGCTGCAAGGACATTTATTTTGGGCGAAACTAGTGATGAAAATAAAAAGTTAGTAGAAGTTACTAGACAGAGTTTTTTTGAGGGAATTAAATTTGCTAAATCTGGATGTCACTTGTTTGAAATTTCTGAAGCAGTTCAGGATTATGTTGAAAAAAATGGTTTTTCTGTGGTTAAGGATTATGTTGGTCATGGCATAGGAACTAATATGCACGAAGCACCTGAGATTCCGAATTATAAGCAAAATAGACGCGGGCCAAAATTAAGTGCCGGCATGACTTTAGCGATAGAGCCTATGGTTAATATTGGAACTGATCGTGTTATTTCTTTGGATGACGGTTGGACAGTTATAACAGCTGATAAAAAATGTTCGGCACATTATGAAAATACTATTTTGATTTGTGATGGCGAGCCTGAAATTTTGACGATGGTTTGAGAAAAAAGGTGATTTTTTGATTGGGCATATAGTTTATTCTAAATGTGGACATGACAAAGGAAAAATATTTGTTGTTATAGCTGAAAATGATTTATATTTATATTTGGTCGACGGCAGTAAAAGATTATTTAAAAATCCAAAGAGAAAAAAAATAAAGCATGTGCAAGTTACGAATTATATTTGTGATGAGATTATAAAAAAAATATCGAAAGGAAACTGTTTGGACTTAGATATAAAAATGGCGATAAAAAATTATGTAAATATAAAAAGCAGGGAGAGTGGGTAATTTGTCCAAGAGTGATGTTATAGAAATGGAAGGGACAGTTGTGGAAAAATTACCGAATGCTGAATTTATAGTAGAATTGTCTAATGGCCATAAAATTGTTGCACATATTTCAGGTCGTTTGAGAATGAATTTTATAAGGATACTTCCCGGAGATAAAGTTCGGGTTGAAATGTCTCCGTATGATTTGACAAAAGGGCGAATTGTATGGCGAGAGAAATAATTTTTTTGGGGGTGATTTGCTATGAAAGTACGCCCTTCAGTAAAAAAAATATGTGATAAATGTAAAATTATAAGACGCAAAGGAAGGGTAAGGGTAATTTGTGAAAATCCTAAGCATAAACAAGCACAAGGTTGATGATTTTTATTTATTAATTTAGGGAGGGAGAAATTAAATTAAATGACAACGCGTATTTTGAATATTGATTTGCCGAAAGAAAAAAGAATTGAAATTGCATTGACTTATATATATGGAATTGGACTAAAAAAATCACAAATGATATTAAAAAAAGCAGATGTTGATCCTGATATAAGAGTAAAAAATTTAGCCGATGCAGATGTTGCAAAAATTAGAAATGTAATAAATAAGCTTGGTGAACATGGCGAAAAATTTGAAGGTGAATTAAGAGCAGAGGTTGCTTTTAATATAAAGCGCTTAATCGAAATTGGTTGTTATCGCGGAATTCGCCACAGAAAAGGGCTTCCAGTTCGTGGTCAAAAAACAAAGACTAATGCTAGAACACGTAAAGGACCAAGACGAACTATAGCGAATAAGAAAAAATAAATTTAATGGAGGTGTAATTGATTAATGCCAAAAGCAAAGACATTGGCGCAAACGAAAAAAAAACGTCGTAAAATAAGATCCGTTATTAATGGACAGGCGCATATTCAGTCCAGTTTTAATAATACGATTGTGGCAATTACGGATGAGCATGGAAATGTTTTGGCGCAAGCGAGTGCAGGCGAATTAGGTTTTAAGGGATCGAAAAAATCAACACCGTATGCCGCACAAATGGCAGCAGAAGCAGCAGCAAAAAAAGTTTCGGATTATGGAGTAAAATATATTGTCGTATTTGTAAAAGGTCCGGGAAGTGGACGTGAGTCGGCAATTAGAGCATTGCAAGTGAGTGGATTAGAAGTTACTGTTATAAAAGATGTGACACCTATGCCACATAATGGTTGTAGGCCACCGAAACGCAGAAGAGTTTAGTAATTTATAAATAAATGGAGGGTTGATTGTGGCAAAATATATAGGAGCAAAGTGTAGATTTTGCAGAAGAGCAGGTAAAAAATTATTTTTAAAAGGCTCACGCTGTTCATGTGCGGCGTGTGCAATTGATAGAAGAAATTATCCGCCGGGACAACATGGTAAAAATAAAGTAAAATTGTCTGAATATGGACTTCAACAAAAAGAAAAGCAAATAGCAAAAAGAGTATATGGAGTTTTGGAAAGGCAATTTAGAATTTATTATCGCGAAGCTGACGGAATGGAGGGCATAACTGGTGATAATCTATTAATTTTGTTGGAAAAACGCTTGGATAATGTTGTTTATAGATTGGGATTTGCTAGGTCGCGTTCGGAGGCAAGACAGTTAGTGAGACATAATCATATTTTGGTTAATGGTCGTAAAGTTAATATTCCGTCTTATTTGGTTAAAGTTGGGGATATAATAGAAATTAAGCACGATGGTGAGCCGTTAGAATTATTTAAAATGATTTTAGAAGAAACGGGCGATCGAATCGTTCCGGAATGGTTAAATTGCAATAAGGATAATTATAAGGGTAGTATTGTTAGCGAGCCAAAGCGTGAGCAGATAGATTCTGATGTTAACATGACACTTATAGTTGAGTTGTATTCCAAGTAATTTAGATAATTTCTGGTGAAGATATTAAAAAGTATAAGGAGGTTTTGTTTGTGCTAGCAATTAATAAACCTCACATAGAAATTATTGAGATGAGTGATGACGGGAAATATGCTTCATGCAGTGTCAAACCGTTGGAACGTGGTTACGGAGCGACTTTAGGGAATACTTTACGAAGAGTTATGTTGTCGTCGATACCTGGAATAGCAGTAAGTAATGTTAAAATTGATGGTGTTTTACATGAGTTTAGTAATTTACCAGATGTAAAAGAAGACACTATGTATATTATTTTAAATTTAAAGAAATTGGCTATAAAAGATAACATGGGTAATCTAGATAATAATTATCTGGATGGTTTTGAAAGTAACAAGGCATTTATAGAAATTTCTGGACAAACAGAAGTTACCGGCGGTGATATTAAATTAAGTTCGGAGTTTGAAATAGTTAATAAAGATTTGCATATAGCAACGTTGAGTTCGAATGATAGTAGTTTGCGAATGGAAATGACTTTGACAAGAGGGCAAGGATATGTTTCAGCGGAAGAGAATAAAAAAATAAATAATGAAATTGGCGTGATTGCGATTGATTCCATTTATACGCCGGTAGAACGCGTGAATTTTTATATTGAAGATGTGCGTGTTGGGAATGTTACGGATTATGATAAGTTGGTTTTTCAAATTTGGACGAATGGGGCAATGAAAGCAACGGAGGCACTTGCTTATGCTGCCAAAATAATTAGAACGCAATTAGAAAGTTTTATTGATATTTCTGAATTTAAAAGCATCGAAGAAAATACAAGCAATATATTCGAAGATGTCGTATATTCAAGTGATGAGAATTTTTCTGAAATGTCGATAGAAGATTTAGATTTGTCCGTAAGAGCTTATAACTGTTTAAGACGTTCTGGTATAGGTTCGGTTGGTGATTTATTAGCTAAAACAAATGACGAAATGCTTAAGATGCGAAATTTGGGTAAAAAATCATATGATGAAATTATGTGTAAGTTGGATTCGCTTGGCTTGAAATTGAAAAATGAAGATGATGAAGATAATGGCAATAATGATAATGGTGAAAATAATGAATATGTGGGAGAGTGAGTTTAATTGAAAAAAATAGGTTTTAAGTCTGATACGAGAAAAGCTTTTTTAAAATCGGGTGTTACGTGTTTGATTTATTATGGCAAGATAAAAACGACGTTGCATCGAGCAAAAGAAATAAGAAGAAAAGCTGAAAAATTAATTACTGTCGCAAAGAAAAATTCTGATGATTACAAAGAGGTTAATATACAGACTAAAAAAGCGCGAAAAGACGAAAATGGAAATCGCGTTAAAGAAAAAGATGAAAATGGAAAAACAGTTAATGTTTTTGATGTTGTTGATAAAAGTATAAAAAAGGATAATCCGGGAAGATTGAATGCACGTAGAAAAATACTAGCGAATACTTGTCGTATATCAGAATTTCCCAAGGGAAACAAAAAAAAGAGATCTCGAAAATTTGTTGATTTGCCAAAAAAAATGTTTGATGAGATTGCTCCAAGATATACACAGAGAAACGGCGGATATACACGAATAATTAAGATTGGAAAAAGAAATGGCGATGGAGCTGAAATGGCAATAATTGAGTTGGTATAATTTTATCTTGTTTTTAATAGTTTTGCAATCGGGTGGAGACATCCGATTTTTTTGTGTCAAAAAAGATATGTATTAATCTTTTTCTTTATAATCTAAATCTATTTTTAAATGTTGTTCTCCGACTGTATTTTTTGGTGGTAATTCTAAAGTTTTAGAGTTCTGATCAGTGTTATTTTGCGATAAATAATATTCTTTATTAACACACTTAAATTTGATTATGCTTGCCACAAAATCAATCATGATGATTAATAAAAATATACCAGCTGAAATTCCGGAAAATAGCCATAATGCCTTTATTGCGCATATAATTACCGCGAGCACACAAATAAAAATAACTACTAAGTTGAGTTCGTGTACAAAAACATTTTTTAGGATTGTAATATACGGCACAAAAATAACTTTTGGTTTTTCCTCGATAAAACCTTCTGGTGTTACATAATTATCTGCCATACAATTATCATTGTTTACTTGGATATTTAATGTTTTTGCTTTATTTTTTATTTCTGTTGTTTTCGATTTTATTTTTTCCACAAACTCAGCTATTTCTTTTGAAATATTGTTTCCTACTTTAGCAAACTTATTTTGCAAATCTTTTTCTATTCCATCAAGCAAAGCAATTAAATCATTCTTTTTTTCTTCAATCACAATATTTTGTAAATCGGTTTCTAAATTTTTAACAATCGACAACGTATTTTTTAACTGCCAAATTATCAAATCATTATTTTTATAACGTGCAACAAATTTCTTATTAAATTCATCATTAATTTTTATAAATAAATTATTTTTCCCATTGCGATTACAAGATAAAAATTCTTGCGCTGTTGGGTTTTTAAGATCTAATTTGAGAGTACCCTCTGTTTTGACATCAAGCGAATATTTTTTTATCGTATCTTTATATTTATTAGGAATTGGCCAAAGAGCCACAGCCATTTGTGCTGCAATTGCACAAATAGTATCAGAATCTCCTCCAATCGATCTCGCATTATTTACCGCTTCTTCAAAACTATTTGCCTTAAGCACGGCAATCAATGCCGGATGAACTGTGTATTTGCATTCTAATGTCCTAAAATATGATTTTTTAATATCTTCAAGTGTTAAACTTGTATCATAACTTGCGCAAGGGTGTTCGCCTTTAACTTTAAATTTATAACTTATCCATTTGGCTATCGTTTCTTTGTCCCATCCGAGCCTTGCCAAAAAAATAAACTGTGCAACAACTTTTGCGCCTTTTATCGCATCAGGATTATCATGTGTATTTTTAACCGTCTGTTCAATTATAAAATCTAATTCTTCCATAGTTCGCGCAACGTATGCACCGGGAGCACTATGCATTGCCGAACCGTTTGCATAACTCTCACAAAAATGTTCGCCGCTTAATTTGTTTTGTTGTTTGATTTTTTTTATAGTTTCTATTAATTTATTTTTCGGAACGTTAGCTAATTTTGTACTAAGTAATTTATGCATCATTGGTCCACAAACACTTATTGAATTATAATAACGATAAAACTTCATTAGCATTTCAGTATAATCAGCCATAAGTTCTTCTAAATTTTTTTTATAAGTCCTTTCGTCAAATTCCTGATCTAACTTATATTTTTCTCTATTTAAAATTAATGTAAGCGCAAGTGCCATTGAAAACATTGTATCGTCAGTCAATCGATTTGGTGCCTTCAATATATAATTTTTTGCCGCTCTTGCTCCATCATCTTCTATACAATTTTGAGCTAAGTTTAAATTATAGTCTTGTTGTTTTTTTATTCCGGCCGGCGGTAACATTTGTACATGGTACAAATCCCATTTTAATAAATGTTCATTTCCATCCGTAAAATTTTCTATATTGGATCCAGTCCAATCTCCAATCATTATTGCAAGCAGCACATCTAAAATAATATCCTTCAAAGAATCCAAATTACACTCTAAATTATTCTCGTTCATGTTTTATTTCACATACTCCTTGTTTATTTTAAAAGTAAATTTATTATTTGCCAAAAGCAATCATCATTATCCAGTGGTAATTTTAAAACAAAATTTTTTATTTATCAAGAGATAATTCAAATCGTTTTAGAATAATTAATATCGTCAAAAATTATTTTACCGTAAAAAAAATAAAGCCAACAATCTCTTTTGGTCTCATTTTTGTAGATTAAATATGCATATGTTTAGTTTGATAAATTAAATTTTGTTTTTGTTCTCATAAGCATTTTTTTTAACCTTGTTTTCTTTCAATATATCGTGGAGAATGTCTTTTTTGCTTTTAAACAGTGCAGATAAAATCAAACGATATATAAGCATAAGGAAATAAAAAAGAAATGAAACTAAGAAGCTGGAAAGATGTGTAAGAAAACAGGAAAAAAAGATATCAAAGGAATGATATGAGAGATGAAAGGCGGTAAAAAACAAAAGATTATATGAAAGAAAAGAAAGGAAAGGAAGAGAGGAGAAAGATGATATAAATTTTTTAAACGGAATATTTTGGATCTTAAGACAGGATAACTATGGAGAGATTTACTGCCGGACTACGGGAAATGATATACGGGACATAAAAGATTTTTGAGATGGGTAAAAACGGAAAATGGAGAAATTGGCTAAAATCTTAAATCAAAGCATAGAGTTAAAAAATATTGTGGCAATAAAGGGAAGAATGATCAATCTAAAACGACCGCTGGAACAACGGCTGATTGCAGTGTTGCACTAGATTTAATACAGAAAATTAAGCTTAGTATTTCGTTTGGTGATCTGGCTTACGATATAAATCCAATTATTAATTACGCTGAAAAACTTGGCATTAAGACAGTTATTACGCCAAAGTGCAATTGGAAATCTAAACAAAATTTTGCTCCTGACTTATATTGTTTGCGGCATATTGTCTAAAATATATTTTTTAAATTTAAGCGTTGGCATGGCATTGCTATCCGCTATTTCAAAACTTTTGTTGCCTTCCGTGTTTCCTTTTTTGTTCATGCTATTTCCATCTCTATTTCTTCTCGATTTTGAATTTATCGACACTATATAAAAAAAACAAAGCTAAATAATTTCTGCTATAGGGATTATTACAAAAATTTTTGAATTAACTCTTGACAAATAAAAAGTTTTGTGTTAATATAAATAACGACTGTTTGTTATGTAAAATCGATTTTTAGTTTTTATTTGATGCCATGAAAAAATTTTGATTAGGGGTGTATTTGCTTATGGAAAATGAAAAAATCCAGCTTGATATAAATGAATTAAATAATGAATTTAATAATAAAGTATGTGATTACTACCAATCAAAAGAAGGCCAAATAACTTGGGATGATGAATACAATATTAAAAATGAATTGGCTAAGGTAAAAAAAATTTGGAAAAAGATGTTGAATAAAAAATGTGAAAAAGTTATCCAATCCAAGACAAGCGACAAAAAGGTGGACGAAAATGAAGTTAAAAAATTTTATGATGATCAGTTTAAGAAATATGAAGATAGTTGGGAATTAACGGATGATAACTTCCCGTTGTATTTTTTAGAGGCTTTTGAAGAGGAAACAATCGATTCATCAGAAAAATTAGAAAAGCTAATTAATTTCACAAAAAACGATCTAAAGTTTAAAGATGATTTTTATGATGACTATTTTATGTCTTATATTATTGATTTGCTTAAAGTTGGTGAGAAATCAACGTTAACAAAAGATAATTTATTTTGGGTCCTTGATTTGAACAAAGGAAAAAAATTATCTCTATCCACGCTTTCAAATTGTGCACACAAATTTGAATTAGATTATAGTTGTTTTGAAAAATTATTATCTTGCGCGGAAAATTTTATATTACCCGATGCAAAAAGTAAAAAAAAAGATCACAATAAACAAGTAGAGGCTTTGTTTAATTTAATGTGGTGGGTGCTTTTTCATTCCTATTATAATATCGCATCAGATGATATAGCTAAAGAATTTAGCATAGCTCAAAAAATTTTTGCTTCTATAAACAAAAGTACGCCAAAATTCAAACATTTATTAAGCGAAATCGATAAACACAAAAGCGGAGTTAAACTCTCAAAGTATCTTAATGAACATTGTATAAAATTTGTTTTCCAGAAAAACTCTGATGATAGCGATATCAAAGTTGCAATTGACTATTTTGTGTGGTTTAATAAAATTATTTTAAACAAGTTATATAATGATCTGGCTCTCGTAAATAGTTATAGTTGTGCTGGCATTCATGAATTGAATAAACTATATGATACATTTGTTTTAAATTTTAGTAATGAAATAAAAAAATATGGTATAGATATTACAGAAGATATAAAAAAAGAACTGGTACTTAATCGGGATTCGTTTGATAAAATTTTAGAAAAAATAAATAATAATATAATTAAGTCATCTGATGATTTTAATGGACTTATTGAATTCATAAAGTCAAAAACCAAGGATATCGATATTACTTCTAATAAATTTCGTCTATTGATTATCGATTATAGGTTGAATATGAGTGATATGAATAAATTTTTGAAGTTAGATAAAAATAACAGTTTATCTATCAGTGATATTAGTTGTTTTCTAAGGTATAAAATTGGTACTGGACAAAAATATAGATTTGACGACATAACTAAATTTTTATTGGTTGCTAAAAATCGTTTTACTAAATCAAAAAAATCTAAAGATGGTAAAAAAGAAAAAAAATATAAGAAAGATGATGTTGAGGCATTTTGCGATTTGTTGGTGTATTTTTTGAGCCGTGTCGATGAAAACGAAACTGAGTATATAAAATTTGAACAGAATGTTTTTGATTGGGTCGCTGAAAATATACCTGAGGTTGAATTTTTAAAAGGAACAATTAAAAGCTCTGACTTAAAGAATGCGCTCAAACATAGATGGGTAAGATTTAACGATTCCGGTAACAATAAGCTTGAGGCTGATTTTTCTGCTCTTCAGGAAAAGTTTGAATCTTTTGTTCAGCAAAAAGCAACAAAATATCAAGATTTAAATGAGCTTTCAAAAGCATGTGACACTCTTATAGATGAATTTTTGAAAAGTAAACAAGTTGATCCGACACGTATACAGAAAGTGATCAAAGCCGGTTATGAAAAAGATTTAAAACAGGCGTTGAGAGTACGCGAGTCAAAATCTATAGAGCTTTTTATCAAAAATATTGCGCCTGGTATAATTAAATCATCAGATGATATAAAGATTTTTTTGGAAAATATTAATAAAGTTGTAGATAATCCCATTGATATTTCAAATTGTGACTCTTTTATGAACTCTGTCATAAATCTAATTGTTGATGGCGCTGTTGATATAAGTGATATGCTCAAAGTTTTAACACGCTTTCTAGCGAAAAAAGATGAAAAATCTGGGCAAAAAAAAGGTACAAAAGATAAATTGAAACTAACAACTCTTTTAAAATGTTGTCAAAAAATAAAAGATGGTTCCAAATGGAATTTTGATCAAATAAAAGAATTTTTGAAATATGGTTTTGCAAATAAAAACAAGAAAGATATCTCGGAGGATGTGGGTTGTTTTTTGGGATTGTTGATTATTTTTGTAAGTAATGCTGATCTTAAAAATAAAAACGAAAATGATCCAAATGAGGCGGATAATGAGGCGGATGATGAAGATGATATAGATATGACTCATGAAAAGTTTGTAAACAAGATTTTAGCTTATGCGAAAAAATTATATTTTAAACAAAAAAATTTTTCTTGGTCTGAACATTTTGAGTTCTGTGGCAACTTTGGCAAACTGGAAAAAGTATTAACTGAGAAAAATATAAATATACCCGAGTTACAACAAAATAAATCGAGCAAAAACACAGGAACCAAAGATGAAAAAATCAAAAACAAAGAAAAAAATAAAATAAACATCGAATATGTACCAACAAATAATAAAGGCGAGTTAAACGCAAATTCAACAACAAAAATCGGCTTAAATGATAACAGAAACAACAATGTACTAAAAATAAATAATACATTCATCCCGATTGATTCAGCACAAAAAAATTTACAAGATCAAGATTCTAAAACTACTTTTACATCAACCACAAAAATTTCATATCTTAAATTAATAGCAAAAATTGTTTTATACGCGTTAACTGTTATTGCTTTTTCCGTTTTGATTTTTAGCATAATAAAAGCGTTTTGGTTTTTGGCGATGTTATCATGTATTCTTTTTTTTTGTTTTGTTGTCATTGCATATAAAATTAAATATAAAACAATCTGTAAAGAACCAAAAAATACAAATAAAAATATAAATAGTGGATATGAAAAACATCAAAAGAAAACTCTTGGTCTATCTAAAAATAAAGGTACTGAATTAAATCAATCAAATCAAATGCCTGGAATTACTGAAGTTGAAGATGAAAAAAGTGATATTTAATGTTATTAAATTAAGATGACAACAAAAAGACTTCTATATCAGAAATGGTATAGGGGTCTTTTTGTTGATATAAGTGACTGACAGAGCCTTTCATATGTGTGCCCGCTTTCACCTTGAAATCTTATAATGAAACAAAAGCAAGCCTTGTAATTAGAGAAATTCCATTTGCAAGAAAGTCATATATGAATCCAAAATATCTTAAGAAACTTTTATTGTCTGGAATTGAAGCTGCTATTCCGTATGATAGTTAAAACAATTATAGGTATAGAAAGCAATAATTTAACAAATGAAATCATTAATGCATTTGCTGCAGCGCCAAATTTATCCTCTGCCTCTGTGTTTGTTTAGCAACATTACAAAATAAAACCAGAAGCGTTTAAATCGATTCTCAGTTGTTTTACCTCAAAAGTAATTAGGTATCATTCACATAAAATAAAAATAAAAATGGATTGAGTAAAAAGAAAAAAGTGATAGGTTAGAGATACGAAATTGGCAAAAACGCAATAAAAAAACTAGAGGGATTAATATCGATAGCAAAAAAACAGCAAAGGTATCAAACTACAAATTCATGTGTACAATGTTTTACATAATAGAGAACGGTTGCAAATGTATGTCGCTATCAAAAAAATATGGGAAGTGACATGCAGTTTATATGAAATTTAGTAGATAGTCGAAGAACGTTACGATTGCCAAAAGCTATTGCTTTTTTTTAAAACCTTGTTTTGAAAGCCATGAAAAAGCAAAAAGCGTTTAATGAAGGAGATTATATACTCTTTATTGATAGTGCAAACATAAAGGTAAATCCATATGCAAACAAGAATAAAAGTAATCAGAAACAAAAAATCGGATGTTCAAAATGTGGATTAACGACAAAGTGACGCCCACATTGCACATTTCCTTATCCAGTGGTTTTTTGCTTGTCTCACGGCAACCTTCACAATGATCCTGAAAGAAGAAGGTTGATTGAATCCATATATTCCAAAAATAATAATTATCTCTTGATGGACCGAGATTACGAAAATGATAAAACTTTAGTTTTAGCTAAGGATCACTGTTTCTTCACAGTTGTCCACCTAAAGAAAAATTGTAAAATCCCTTAGCTCCATAATAAAAAACTTTATAAACAGCGCAACAATACCTAGCGATATTTTCTCAGATTGAAATATTTTAAAAAAGTTTTTACTCGTTATGATAAGCTTGATTTTATTTTTATTTTTACCATATCCTTTGCTTTTATTTGTGATTTGCTTTTTATGCAAACGTTGCCTAGATTTAGATTCAACGCGAAAAATTATTTAAAAAAAACTCCCGGTAAATTTTTGTTTATCAGGAGCTTTTTATTTAATCAACTAGCCTTATTTTAATATCTTTCGGTGTATCTGACAAATTTACGCTAAAACAAAGCTTACCAAACGCACTTGATTTTTCTGTGCCGATCAAAATATTATCTATTTCTATTTCATAATTTTTGTTTACCTGCAAATCAAAAGTTATTTGCGTGTCATCTAATCCTTCGGCACTAAAATAAATTTTTTTTTCGCTCATATTAAAATTCCTAATCGTACTTCCCGGAATCGTTTCCATTATCAACTTATCATTTTTTTCCAACCGAGTAATTTTATTATAAGTCTTAACTTTATATTTATCATTTTCAAAAATAAAATTATCCACCTTATTTTTTTCTTCTAGCAAATAATTTCCAAAGCACAAACTATCGTTTTCAATCTTAATAATTTCTTTTACAACAGACATTTTTATCCTCCAAAACAAAACTAAAAACCGCGTTTAATTTTTTCTAAAACCAAATTAAAATCATCATCGCTGAATTTATTATTAACCCATTTTATTTCTACCGTGTCACCAAAAAATCTTGGAATCACATGCATATGAAAATGATTCACAGTTTGACTTGCCGCCTCATTATTATTTTGTAAAATATTTATTCCATCAGCCTTTAAATTTTTTTTTAACTCACAAGCCACTTTTTTTACCATCTTAAAAATCTTTTCACACAAACCATCATCAAGTTCAAAAATATTTTCTATATGCTTTTTAGGAATAATCAACGAATGCCCAATATTATTTGGAAACTTATCCAAAATCACAATTAAATCATCATCATCATAAATTTTATAGCAATCAACTTTATTATCTATTATCTTACAAAAAATACAATTTTCACTCATAAACATCACCGTTTAAATTTTTTTAAACCAAATTTTTAAATTCATCAACGAGCTCTTTAAAATATTTCAAAGCATTTTCAATTGGTTCAGGTGTTGTCATATCAACTCCAGCATTTTTTAATATCTCAATCGAATATTTACTCGATCCACTTTCCAAAAATTCGCGATAATTATTTTTGCCAGCTAATATTTTTTCTGCTAAAGCAATTGCTGCCGAATGTCCTGTTGCATACTGATAAACATAAAACGGCTTATAAAAATGCGGAATCCTCATCCATTCAATATCAGAATTTTCATCAAAAACGATATCTTTCCCGTGATACATTAAATTCAAATCATGATAAGTTTTATTTAATAATTCAAGCGTCAACGGCTGACCATTTTCTACAAATTCATGTGCCTTTAATTCAAATTCGGCAAACATCGTTTGTCTATATAAAGTCCGTCTAAACTGCTCTATAAAATAGTTTAACAAATAAGCTCTAAATTTACTATCACTATTATTTTTTAATAAATATTTAATCAAAAGCGTTTCATTTGCTGTCGAAGCTATCTCAGCTAAAAAAATCGTATAATCCGCATACAAATTTTCTTGTTTTCCCCAAGAATAAAAGCTATGCATTGCGTGTCCCATTTCATGTGCCAACGTAAACACATCATCGAGTTTATTATCATAATTTAATAAAACAAACGGATGACAACCATAAGAACCCCATTGGTATGCTCCACATCTTTTGCCTTTGTTTTCATAAACATCAATCCATCCGCTATTTAATCCCTCGTCCAGCTTTTCTACATAATCTTTTCCCAACGGCAATAAAGCTTTCTTTACAATTTCTTTTGCTTCATCAAATTCAATTTTTTTATCCATTTCATGAACCAAAGGCACGTAAATATCATACATATACAATTCTGAAACACCAAGAACTTTTTTTCGTAATCCCATATAATCATGCAATACTGGCAAATATTTATGCACCGTCTCTATTAAATTAAAATAAACGCTCTCAGGAATATTATTTCCATATAATTTACTTTCCAAACATGATTTAAATCTTCTCGTTTTAGCAAAAAACATATCTTTTTTTACACTCGCTGCATAAATTGCCTGAATCGTATTTTTCTGTCTTAAATACTCAGCATAATATTTTTCAAACACATTTTTTCTAAATTCACGATTATTAGATTCCATAAACGAAATAAAATTTCCGTGTGTTAACTCAACTGCTTTATTTTCATCTGGCAATTTTATTTTTCCAAAATTTATATCCGCATTATTTAACATTCCAAAAATATTATCTGGACCGACAGCTATATTTTTTGCATCCGCTAAAATTTTTTCTTCTTCAGGACTTAAAATATGTTTTTTCATGCGCAATATATTTTTTATATAAAACTCATATAAATTATTTTTTGCGACGAACTTATTAAGCTCTTCTTCCGAAATATTTAAAATTTCCGGCTCAATAAAAGACATTTTTGCTGAAACTTGTGATTCAAGCTCCGTAACTTTTTGAGACATTCCATTGTAAAAATTATTATTCATGTCTTCGTGTAATCTCATAAAAGCATAAACATACAAACGTCCTAATTTTTCTCCAATACCACGCGATTCGTCTAAACATTTTTTTAAAACGTCCAAATCATTTAATTTACCTTTAAAATTTTTTTCTATCGCATCAACTTTTTGTTTAACTTCATCAAAATCTTTTTGCCACAAATCATCATTTTCAAATAAATCTTCCAAATGCCATTTAAATTTTTTATCAATCTCGCTTCTTAAAGTCATAAAAAAAATTCGCTCCCAGTTTTTTATTTTTTTTTTAATATCCTGCTGATTTTGCCAAAACAGCTCTAATAATATAACTCAAAAAATATTTATGAGTGTAAAAAAAATCATGCAATTATGTTCCAAGACACATTAAATAAAATTTGTGTGTTATAATTTATTCATGTAGGAAAAAAAATTTTTGGCGGTGATCAATTATATTAAGAATGAAACGTGATGCTCATGAATTAATTCCAGTTACTCAAAAAAGAGTAACTTGGCAAAAAAATTCTGACGGGATAATAAAATTAACCATTTGGCGTAACGGATTAATCGAAAAATATTTATGTCAATCCATGAATTTGCCATTAAAATTTGACGTTGATCTTGATGAATTTGGAAGTTTTGTTTGGCAAAACATGGACGGTCGACAAAACATCATGGAAATAATAAAGTTAACAAAAGAAAAGTTCGGCAAAAAAGCCGAACCTGTTTACAAACGTGTACTTGCTTTCATGAAACAATTATTAAATAATCGTCTTATTTCACTCAAAAAACCAAAACGCAAGAAAAAGTCTAAAAAGAAAAAATAAACTATGATTCACATTCGCATAAACATTTTTTCATTTCGCTGCATTCTTGTTGGTCAGCCTTTTTTGCTGGACGATAATAACCTTTTTCGTGAGCAACCTGATATAAATCATACTGAAACTTTTCGTCACCATCGCGCATTTGTTGAAAAGTTTTTCTTAGTTTCTGATTATTGCACTCCGATATTATTTTTGCATAATTTGCATCCCCAGACTTTAAATTATTTAAAACATCTAAAACCATATTTTTTTCATCCATAAATAAATGCCTCCAAATTTTTTTATATCATTGAAATTAAATTGTTTGCGCTGTTTTGCGCTTCTTGCGCGGCGTCCGCAAACATTTTTTTTATCTTGCTATCACTACATTTTTCCGCATATTCAGTTAATTTCTTTGAACTTAAAATATGCGCAAAAACAATTTCGCGGATAGAATTTAATTCCGCTACAGTAAAATCTGACATTTGCATTCTCCTTTTTTTATATATTTAAATTCATCTTTGACAGCCATAAGTATTTTTATACATAATTCCAAAATACATTTTTTTAACCAAAAAAAGCACACAAAAATCCTGTTTTATTTAAAAATAATAAATTACAATAAACGTATTCTTATATGGGAATATGAAATTTCAATTGGCGTTCAGAGAGATCGAGTATGGACGACGCAAAACCAAATTGCCTAAATTTATGAAAGAAAAATTTGATACTCCTAAGTTAGTGATGTCAGAAACAAGTCGATGCAGTATTATACAAGTGTCAGATATGAATGATTGTTTTGTAAAGATCGAAGAAGAATCAAAATAGAACTTTTATATAAAGCGAAAGAAAAGCCCAAAGGTTAATGGCATTTTTTGTTTTAGCTCGAAAAAATCTCATAGAAGTAGTTTTTTAGCTTAAATTACTACACACAAAAAAATATGGTCGCCCACCATATTTTTTTGTTTTCTTACCAAAAAAAAATTTTAAACATATTTTTTTATCTGCTCGATTATTTTTTTTGTACCATTAGAAAAATTTGCCGCTAGCATATTTTTTAAATAAAAATTTTTTTTGCTAATAAGACTCTTTAGCGTGTTTAAAAATAAATCTTCTGACAAATCTCCTTCTAAAATCATCTCACTAAATCCATTTTCTTTAAAAAACTTTGCGTTTAAAACCTGATCTCCGCGACTTGATTTTTTTGACAACGGAATTAATAAATTTAATTTTTTCAGCGCCAAAAATTCAAAAATCGAATTTGAACCGCCACGAGAAATAATTACATCTGCAAGCGCAAAAAAATCGGCCAAATCTTTATCAAGATATTCAAACTGACGATAATTTTCTTGTTTTATATTTCCAGCTAAATTATTTTTTCCGCACACATGAATAATCTGAAAATCTCTTAATTTATTTAAAATAGCTCTTATAAAATCATTTATTTTTTTACTGCCCTGACTACCGCCTATAATCATCAAAACTTTTCTTGTATCAAAATTTAATTTTTTGCGCGCACGTTCTTTATCTCCCAAAAATAATTCTTTACGAATTGGTGCGCCCGTCCAAACAGTTTTTTTTATATTTTTTAATTCAAACGAGCTACACATAATTTTTGCAAACGGCAAACAAATTTTATTTGCTAATCCAAGACTCATATCGGATTCGTGAATCACGATTGGAATTTTATTTTTCCATCCGGCAATAACCACTGGAACACTAACAAAACCGCCTTTCGAAAAAATAATATTTGGCCTTATTTTTTTTATAAATTTATCGGCTTCAAAAATCCCTTTGCAAATTCTAAAAAGATCGCTAAAGTTTTTCATGCTCAAATATCTTCTCAATTTTCCACACGAAATCCCGTGATAAATAATTCCTTTTTCCATGACTAATTTTTTTTCCATGCCATTTTTGCTTCCTATGTATTCGATCTCAAAATTATTTTTTTTTAAATCTTCAAGTAATGCAAAATTTGGAGTGACATGTCCGGCAGTTCCACCGCCTGTTAAAATTATTTTCAAAAAAATTTGCCTCCGAACAATTATTTTTACCCACATTAAATTTTATCTCATTACTAAAAAATATTGACAAAAACGATAAAAAACAGTACAAACAACTACACGGACAATTTTTAATTCGACCAAAAAAATCTAGATACATATTAAAATGTATACAAAGTTTATAAAAATATTTTGATAAGATCTTGACAAATAAAAAATTTTGCTTTAGAATTGTTGGGGAGGGTTGGATGACGTCGCGTTGGATGACGTCGCGTTGGATGACGTCATTTTTTTGTTTAAAATTATTATTTTTTATTGTAATTATTTTATGGGAGGTAGATTTTATGGAAAATAAGCTTCTCCCAGATGAAAATGAATTTCAAAATTGGGCTGAAGTTTTTTTTGAATATGATGACAGTTTTTGGAGGCAAAGTGTATACGAGGCTGATTTTATTCCAAAAGAACTGAAAAAAATTGATCATAATGATAAGCAAAAACATGATGATTATTTTATACAGGTAATTAAATTAATGTTTAATAACCTCGATAAAGAAATGACAATGTATGCACTCGATGAAAATAGAAAAACATCAAAATATTGTGGAAGTTGTTATAGCATTTTAGTTAATAGATACAACAATATACAAAGCAACCATTGGGTTTCTTTTCCGAATTGGCACATTTTCAAAGTTGTCTTAGGTTTTATTTTCGTTATTTCTTGGGTTGGAATTGGTTATTTTATGGTTGCAATCCAAAAACAAAAACCTAAACTGAAATTTTTTGCAAATATCATTGCCGGCATTTTTGATACAGCTGCTTGTGGGTTTATTGTATATTCTTTAATTGCTAGTGCTTCACTATTTTCTGTGCCGGTGATAGTGGCAACTATGGTTTCGCTTGTACTTAGAATTATTTTTGCTATTCTTATCGGTAAAAATATTTTCAAAAATAAGCAATCAATTAACTATAACAACACTATGTTTTATCCAATGTTTAGAAAAATAGGCGATTACCTCACAAGAAATAAGTCACTAATGCAAAAACAAAATAGTAAAGAAGCCGGAGATAAAGAGAATAGAATAGAAACATTGAATAAAAAAGGAGAAGAAATTAATACAAAATAATAAAATCAAAAAAGACAGATTAAAACTGTGAATTAAATTACAGTTTTTGACCTGTCTTTTGTTTTTCTTTAATTTTTTTGTTACCATTTTCTTTTTTCTAAAATTATTTTCTTTAAAAAAGTTTTGGTTTAACATCGACAATGAGTTTTGATTTTTAGTAATACAATCAAGCTTATGAGATTTTTTTCTAGCTTGACAAGCGATAATTTAGTGCTTACTCATAGCAGAAGATGGATTAAATAGTATCGGGTTAAATACTTTACTTCTTGTTCATCATTTATTGCTTCGTTACTTTCTTTAATTTTTTCTCGTCTTTATCGACACTCTCTAATTTTACTTTTGTTTTAAGAAAATATTTTTTAATTGTCTAGATTATAAATTTGTTTTAAAAATAATCACGCCATGTTATTTTTTTATCTAAATTTCAAATAAAACGCTTGACTGATAATATTTTTTGTTTTAGAATGTTTGTGTTGCAGTGTTTAAATTTTTTGGGAATAAAAATTTTACTTATGAAAACAGGTAATTTGAAAATATTTAATTTTTATCTGTTTGGTGTTTTTTAATGAGGTGGTGATTTATGAAAAAAAAAGATAACTTGGATTTTTTTATCAGAGATACGAAAGACATTAAATTAAAAACTTATGAAGGGGAGCTCGACACTAAGAAAAAATGTATTGAAAGACATCAAAATGATCCAAATCCAGATAATAGGAGTTTAACGAAACCAAAACAGTTCCCGAAATATTTGTAGAGGACAAATATTTTAATCAAAGTGAGGTAAAACAAAATAAGGAATCTTATGAGGAACTTTATCCGGATGATAACAAGAGATCATGCAGTATATTTCAGCAAAATTATTGACCCGGAACAGAATAAAGATCGTCCGGATAGATATATCGCAGTTATCGAAGTCTATAAAGATATTCATAAAATCGCGTTTCGTGATTTAAGTGATTTAAAAAGATTTGGTTTACTTTTTGTTGCCAATTTGCCGGGTTTTAAAGAAAAAGAGTTAAATAAATACAAAGATGACAGTGAAAAATAATTAAAGAATGTTAATATTGGCAAGAACGATAAAAATCTTTATGATAATAAAAATATTAATTTGCATTCTGAAATAAATGTATGTTATAATAAAAGCGGTGGATTTTTAAAAAATTTAGGAGGTAATTTTAAAATACAGAACCATCAGGATATTAATGAGGCGTATAATTTAAATCTTTCAACTTTTATGGATTTGAATGATTCCAATTTTAAAAATCAACTCACGCAATCATTTGATAAACTTGATCGCATTATCCAAGCGACAAAACAAATTCAAGATGAAAAACAAAAAATAAAAAAAGAACCTAATAATAATGAAACTGTTGTCCATACATGAACGGATTACCACGGAGACATACTGTATTTTATGAATGGAGCTGTATCAGAAATTGTTGAGTGGGATGAAAAAACAATTAATGTCGTTGATGTCAGAGACGGAGAAATATTATTTTCAGGAAATCAACAACAGATTAAAGATAATATTGCCGCTGTTAAACAAAGATTGGAAGAAAAATGGAGCGAACGGCAAAAAGAGTTGCGAGAATTAATATATAATTTAGTATGTAAGCAAGCATGCCAATCGATGAAAAATAATAGTCTAATATTTGATGATAAAAACTATTCGATAGGTTTTAATGGCATAGAAATTTTGTTTAACAATGAACAACAACCACGAAAAGTAAATGATGTTAGATTTAATTTTAATCAATTAATAGATGACACTTTGACAAATTTGGGAAATCTTGGTCAGTTGCAGTTCGATCAAGATAGCATTATAGGTGCAATCAAATAGGCTATGAGTAAACAAATAAATAATCAGTGTCAAAACTGGAAAAC
>CAMKTI010000001.1 GCA_946415665.1 uncultured Clostridia bacterium | reverse complement strand
TACCATCTCCATTGCTTTGACTTTTGACTTGATTTTTATGTGAACGTTCCCTAGTGTTTTTCATACTTTACCTCCGCTAGCTAAATAACGCTGAACGATACTTGTCACCTCTTCTTCGAGTTCGACAAACCTATTCTCCAATTTTTCACTTGCTGTAAGTACCTGATATTTGTAGAAAGTTCGAGTGAAAGAAATCTTAGCTTCGGTTTTTATAACTGGCTTTTTTGCACCTAAGTTTTCTTCAAAAAAGGCCTTGGCATCAGGGACATACGGAAGAACCTCTCGTCGCATGTATTCTGCAATATCCTCTTCAAATCCGACAAATTCAGTATCTTTCGAGTCTTTGTCATAAATGATATTTCCTTTTTTATTCCTCTGTATTTCGGCATCTTTATCCATAACAGACATGCCATACGCTATTTTGGCAATAAGTTTTTTGTCTGTGGTTATAACAGATAAAGCAGATGTTAGAATAGGCGAAAAGCTCTTTTCTAACGCGTAACGTTTAGATGAAACAGCCTCAATCAAATAAAACTGTGAGAATCGAATCATAAAACGGTTTGCTGTTGAGGAAGTCCTCGAGTTTTTTCTGCTCCTTACCAGACAATTCCCCGCATCCTGCAATTCATTGACTTTTTGAAGCATATACTGAATACGCTCTTCCGTTACTGTATAGCTTCTTTAAAGAGGTTGAATGATTGCATATTCTCTGTACATGAAAGCTTCATTACGCAAAATTCAGCTCAGATCGCTCTCTTCAAAATCGGCATACAGTTTCGTTATGGTAATTCGATCTTCTGGAGAAATTTCATTTTTCTTCTTACCGAAAGCTTTTCTCAGTTTATGGCAGATGTTTGACGCATCAATAAATTAGATTTTACCTTTTCTTTCATGTCACTTATTCTTTGACCGAATCCATATGTATGTTGCGATTTCAGTGTCGAAGAGTATAGGTAAGCCGCCCATTGTCTAAATACTCACTTTCCCTGATAAATACGGGGTTTTAGGGCTGTTTTATACAGAAATCCGACCTGGACAACCTTAGACAGCTTCATACTCTTGATTTTTCGGCAATCCGACTATATAATTAAGGTATCAGTAATCCTGATTTCTTCTAAATTATAGCTCGAAATCCAACATATTTCAAGTAGCAGATACCAGTATGTACAGAATAATTGAAAAACAGAATTCGGCTGGCACTTGTCATGAGATGCAAACTTATGACGGGCAGAACAGCCTGGTCGATACCAAGCTTATACAGGTGAACTCATATGCAACGGCTAGTGACAACGGCACGGACATGATTATGCTTTATGACAGCAGGATGCAGCCGATTGAAGACGCTATTCGTTTCCTGAACTTCGGCGGCATGACTGGTCAGTTCCAGAACTATGTATTCCTCGCCACAACCGCATTGAAGTTCCTGTATGCATATCTCGACATATACGGCATCCGTTTACAGGACATAACCCAGAAGGAAGCCACTGGCTTTATAGACTTTCTGAAGGGCATTTCCTGAGAGGGCTTGCTTTATAATACAGAACTGACAACCAAGAGGAAGAATGAAACCGTATCATCCTATATCAAGGTCGCAAGGAAGTATGTTGAGTATCTCGGCTACGATAAACATATCCTGCTCTCTAAAAGCAAGAGCTTCAAGACCATAATCATGCCCGAATTAGACGGAGCCAAAACAATCCAGTTATACGATGTGTCTGTCAAGACACCGAAAAGGGCGGACTATGTCCCAGCTTATGTAAATATCGAAGAATACAAGGCTCTTCTGAAGGCAACAGATGACACTGCTACTCCACTGAGAGACCGCATCATATGTCGCCTTCTGTTTGAACATGGTTTTTGTATTGGAGAGGTGTTCGGCTTGACTTTAAAAGACATCAAATCCAGGGAAAACAAGGATTTCACCGTTTAGTACAGGCTTGAACTTCGTAATCGTCTCTCAGATACGAAGGAACAGAACACCAAATCTGCAATGAATGCCACTTTCGCTGATACTTACAAGGACCCTGACTACACCCCTAAGGGCATCGGATACCAGACGGTGAAGACCTTGCCATGGAATTGCTGGAATACATCAATATAGCACATGGCAATGATAATAAGCGATACATGGAACGCAGGGATACCTTTGCCACGGCAGATTCCGTTCCTTTCGGAAATTCCAATATCAGGCACAATTATTATGTATTCCTGAACACGCTCGGCAGGCCGCTTTCAGAAAACATGTGGAATAAGAACCTTCGGGTGATATTCAGAAAAGCTGAATTTGCTGGCGATGAAGGTGTCCGCGAGGACAACCTTAATCACGGACTGAGGCACGGATGCGCCATATATCTGTCAAATGTTCTGCATCTACCCAATTTCGATGTGAAAACGCTTATGAGACATAAAAACCTGTCCACTACAGCTATCTATCACAACCCGACACCAGAGGATACAGAACGGTTGCAGTAACAGCTCATCGAGAAGTGGCAAATCAGCTTATTAAAGGATGGTGACAACTGATGGGCGTTAAGAAAGGCAAAAAAATCCAAATTATCCCAAAAACAGGAAATCAAGATATTACGCTTCCGATTATAATGAATCGTTTAAGATAAAGAATAAGTTCTCTGTTCCTGAAACACAGGAGTTTATAGACCTGATGTATAAATCTTGCGATGTGTACGGTAATGCACGCTTTCAGTCGGAAAAAGATGGATACAAACGAACGCTGGGGCATTTCGTTCTCACTCTTGATAGTAGTTTTGATATCAGTCAAATAGATGGCTCATATCTTGTGAATTTTTACTTCAATGCGCCAGGAAGACGTGAATACACCAACCCTGTTGCTAAAGACCTGATATATCATTATCTTGCCCTGAATAAGAAGTATCACTGGCATCCAGAACTCGATATCATTGCCAAAAACACTTTCCCGTTCTGGAACGACATCCAAAACATAGGGCATCTTGTCATTCCGATGCTTGACGGCAGCAAAGATCCGCACAGATACCGCTTACTGAAGGCAAAAACAACCATGAAAAGCGGCAATCAGGTTCTCAGCTTAGTGGACTTTGATACCGATAACCGTTTTATCCAAGACTTGTTGATTGAATATCATCTCTCACAGCATGAATTCATCCCAAGAGTTTATCAGCTGGACTTCTTCAATCGTTTTGCAGAGAGCCTTGATTATTAGCTGTCTTCCGACATTTACGGCTTCAACGCAGATACTCTTCTGAAACAGGAAAAGTTCTTTGCATCCATCCGCTGTGAACCAGAGCTGGAAAACAGGTTCTTTTATCGCTTCATTCTTAACAAACAGGGCAACAGAAAAACCATATCAATCGCTGACGGTGTCGCACTTGGTCATATCATGAGCGAAGGGTTTGCAAAATACTTCGTAAACGGCTACAGGTATGTTTCATTGGTTCCATTGAACCCGAACGAACCAGTACCATCCCTTGATTTGTGGGCTATATCTCCGAATGGATTGGAATAAACTACGGCAACCGATAAGCCTGAACATTTAAGATGTCTGGACTTCACACGCATCAGCAATCCTACTGTGCGTCAAGCAGCAAAACAGTGGTTCTGGTCAGAGGCTAAAGCAAGCTTTGAAAACAGATGTCATAATGCTCTGTATATCATGGAGTTCTTTGAATACAGAGATACCTTACGGTCTATGTAGCTTGACAGATTTATTCAGGTCATAGCAGGGACCGACCTCGATACTGCAAACACAGTTATTACTGAAGGAATCGTCATGTATACCAATGAGTGGAACAAAAAACTGACTTCGCAAAGTTATACATCTCGCATGGTTCCGCTAAAGCTGTTCCTTCAGTTCATGCACGATAACGGCATTTATAATACTGAAGTTGCAGCGTTTGAATACCTTGACACAGGCGGTAAAGGGACAAAGCCGAAACAGAAAATCCTGCCTGTTCCGAAAGATGACTTCATGAAGCTGATAGCGAAACTGGAAGAAAAGGCTTAGAACAATACTCTTCACATGCTGTATTACATTGTATTCTGTCTGAACACACTCACTCCGCTCAGAATCAGTTCCATACTCGACCTTGATGACAACTGTCTGGTTGAAAAGAGCAAAGGCATTTATGCTCTTGAGGTTAAGGTGAAAACTTCGGACGGCGATGAAAAAGATATACAAATCTCCAAAGAAGTAAAGCGACTGGTGGAGGTTGCTCTTTCCCAGACAAAGGAGACACGAAACAACGTCCTAGCCGAGCAGAAGCACTATCTGTTCCTTATGAACAATCATAAGGACTTCTACAGAAGCATTCCGAGCAAAAGTTATGCCAAATACTTGCATGATTGCTGTAATGAGGCTGGTATCACAAAATACTTTGCTCAGAACCTTAGAAAGACATATTATACGAACATTGTTGAAAACGCCATCAAGAACAATGTAAGCCTGATGAGTTTTAAAAACTGACAGGACATGCCAACATATATACGACCGAGAACTACTATGTCAAAGAAAACATTCGGAACTATCTTGAAGCAACATATGGCGTAAAAATCGAAAACATGCCTGTTGTGGGAACTGCCGCCTACAGATTATCTAGAAGCCAAGCACGAAGATATCGTGAACGATGGCTACGGATACTGTGGAAATCCCGAATGCAACGTTCTTGGGACAGCGAACTGCTTGATGTGTAAGGGGTTTATTAGCACACCGAAGCACATTGCTTAATTCGAAGAAGCTATAAACATACTGAGCCAGCAAATCGTTAACAACGAGAATCCGCACGACAAAGAGCATCTTTATGCGGTCAAGCGACTTTATGCTGCATATCTGGAACAGTTGTACATAAGAAAGGAGGAAGCTGAGCATGCAGCAACAATTAGTTGATGACAGCAATACCTTAAAAATTGACTTCTTTGACTCAATCGGCATTCAGCTGATTCCAGAAGTCGAATCATTTCGTTCAGGATTGATGCCGAAAAACCAGATACTGGAAACATTCAAGCAAATTGATAAACTCCCGTTTTCAAACCTTGATATCAGGTTTTCTGATGACATATGGGACTTCTCTGCCACAACAGGCCTGCCTGTATCCAAGACAAAACTGGTGTTTTATTTCGACTCTTCTAGTGCTTATAGTGAACCCTTGAAGATGTATGTTCTTGACGGCATCCTGAAAAAGAACGTTAAAATCAGGGTTCTTCAAAACAAAGTCATCAGTGTTATGCGTTTCTTGAAACAGTTCGAAGCTGAAGGCTACAAGGTATACTCCAGAGTTCCAAAAACGGCATTTAAACGCCTTTTCGACGACATGAAAGATATTTGTTTTTACAACACGATTTGCGCATACAAAGAGCATTTATTGATGTTCTCGGACTTCTACGAAAGAAACTTTGAAGAGCTTGCCGATAAGAGCATCTGCAAATTCCTGCAGGACAGAAACACAGCAAAGCTGAATGATATCAAGCATGCCAACAAGACACCCGAAGTACTGATTGACTACTTTCCAGTATTCTTTGATGCCGTTAAAGAAATTATGCGGAATGAACAGGAAGATCCAGAAGACCGAATCACCGCCGCAACGGTTGTTCTGTACAGTCAGATAAGTTTTAGGACAGCAGAACTCTTTACGGTAAAGACAGGAGCTATTCACAGCGTATATTCTCCTGATAAAGATAAACCTCTATACTACATGGATTTCATTAGCTTTAAGCATGGAAAAGAAGAAATGTTGCACACACATATATCAATTCACTGTCTAAAGAAGCATACGAGCTTCTGGATACCCTCTGCGCAGACAGCAGAAAGCGTCTTGGTATCGACACATTGGTCGTAACAGGAAACCAGAAGCATGTTACATATAACGTCCAATCGTATACCGACCGCTATCGCAAATTCATACTTCGTTATTGGAAGGCCTTGCAGTGCTTGAACATAGGCGATGACTATGAAGATTTGTCCAGCGTCGAAGTAAGCGTATTCTTCAAGCCTGGTAAAGACGGCTATTACACTTACGACAAGAAAACTGACTGGGCAAAAGGCCAGCAGACGGACGACAGGATTTCTTATCCCACCATCAGGCAATTCAGGGGCAGTGTGTGTACTTCCCTGTAGCATCAACAGATTTCTCTCCATTACATCAGGAAGCACATGAACCATCTTTCTGAGGATATGGCAGCCTATTACATCAGACCACAGAAGAACCTTGAAAAGGAATACTCTGAAACCATCTACCGTGCTGTATTCAAAGACGGTTCGAAGCTGCTTGGAGCAAACGGTGATGCCTTCGTTCAGAAGATTTACGAATTCATCGAGCAGAACCACATGAACATACAGGATGACATGGAAGGTGTTATTCAGGTTGTTGCAAAGAAGTTTCCGCTTCGAAACAAAATCGGCGGTATGTGCATCCGTTGTGGCGAAGTTATACCGTGTGTATCTAATAATTCGACCGACGTTATCTACTTTGCTTTCGGCATGTGTCCGAACCACTGTCACATGTTTTTCATGGCGGATATTTCTTATGAGGAATAACTTCAGAACAGGGATACCACCCAATATAACAAGGATAACGGATATAAGAAGGCTTATCAGAAAGAACTCAACAAGCTGAAGTACATCATTGAGCACTCTCTGGTGCCAGAGCTGACCATGCTAGAAGATGAGTTGGAGCATCACGGCGAAGAGGACATTCTGGAAAAATATCCTTAGCTGACATATATCGTAAACCACTTAAATTCCATTAAACAGGAGGTTCAGACATGAATGTAAATGAAAGAGTCATGGAGAACCTGAAGGCATTTGGCTTGGACACAGATATCAAGCCTATTACCATAAAACATCTGGCGAAGGTCGATGAAGTACTTGCATTAATGGTGCAGGCACAGACCGATGCCATTCAGAAAATCAGAAACAATAAGATATCAATTAACAGGGTTGCGAAAAAAATCGGTATTGCCTGCCAGACCTTCTGCAACAATCCGATTATTACCGCCTACATTGAAGCGTACATAGCAGCCAACATATCTGCCAGTCCTTATGAGACAATCGAAATGCTCAGAGAAGAAATTCGGAGAAATGATGAATAGATTGCAGAACTGGTTCAGATAGATGCTACTGTTTCCAAATGCAAGGCCGAGAACCTTAAACTTACCAATGAAATCGCTTCTTTTCGTGAAACCGTTAAATCGCAGGAAGAGTTGATACGGCAGTTAAGAGAAAAGCCCAGCGTCGTTAGAGGCAGGTAGTCATAAGTATGCCAACAACATTAAACCTTACATCTGACCAACAGAAAGCGCTGGATGCTGTCAACAGCGGACGGAATGTATTCATCACTGTCGGAGCAGGAACTGGAAAGTCATATCTACTTCGTGCTATTGTATATTTCCTTATATCTGCGGGAAAGAACGTTGTCATCTGTGCCCCGACAGGGATTGCCGCCGCAAATGTCGGCGGGATGACCATCCACATAACCTTCAACTTCAACTCCAGCGCTCTGATACAGCCCAAAAGGAAGAAGCCCATACAGCGTGTTACTTCACCTATTAAAGGCGCAGATGTCATCATTATCGACGAAATCAGCATGTGCAGGCTCGATGTATTCGAAGCGGTTGTATCTTCAATCATGAAAGCAGAATCCGTCTCTGGCATTCGCAAGCAGATTATCGTCATGGGCAACTTCTACCAGATTCCGCCTGTCATTGACGGCGGACAGTTTGACCGCAAGATTCTGACCGATTATTATGGACCATCCCTTGGTCATGGGTATGCCTTTCAGACATCCGCATGGGATGATTGCCACTTCCTTCCCGTTGTATTGACGCAAATTGTACGGCAGTCTGACCCCGCGTTCGCATACAACCTGAACCTTCTCCGTGTTGGAGATGCTCGCTATATTCCGTACTTCAACACACAGTCATTTCCGTTGGAAATTCCTGGGGCAGTCAGAATCTACGCTTTCAACGCCAATGTAAGCACCGTTAATGATGCCTGTATTGCTGCATTGTCTGGACAGGAATACGAGAACCACACTATCCTGTACGGAAGTATTACAGCAAGCGACCTGCTGGTTCTTCCTGAACCCCTGAAATTGAAGGTCGGCGCTCGTGTTATGATGAATGCAAATGAACTTCCAGACCCATATAACAGGTTCATTTCATTGGTAAATACACGACAGTATTACAATGGAACAGTCGGAACAGTGACATATATATAGGCTGACAGCAAAGGACAAATAACCTATATCGGCGTGGATACTGGGTTGGCACAGTTCTATGTATACCCCGAAGACTTTCAGTTGTTCGCTCATCATTATGATTTCGTCAAAAAGACCCTGTCCCGCATCAATGTCGGCGGATACAGGCAGTTTCCAATGAAACTCGCTTATGCTGTTACGATGCATAAAGGACAGGGGCAGACCGTTGACGCAGCAAATGTGGCTCCGTTCTGCACCAATCCTGGTCAGTGCTATGTTGCCCTGTCTCGTGTCAGGGACATCAAAATGATGCATCTGCTTCAGTCTCTGGATGCCAGCAATGATATATGTGGACCCTGTGGGTTAGGCATTCTATACCAACCTGAAGGACAATCTGCCTGTTTCTGTTGCTTCTGTTACAGCGACCGCTAAGAAACCTGGGAATAAGTCCAACAGGCCCACTGGAGACAAAACAATGCGTATTCCGAACGAATTGGTTCCGCTGATGCAGATGGCAATAGACAGGCTCTATAACACCCCCGCAAGCGGTTCCGTAGACCTGAACGCAATCTAGAAGTTCATAGACGAAGCAGGAAAACTCCTGTAAACAAAAAACCCACGGCGATGAACCGTGGGTCTCGTTTTACTTTGCTATATCAGCCTTATTTTTGCCTTCTGAGGCGTTTTCTTTGTCCGCTATATACTTTGTCAGGTAATCATTCAGAATGTGTTCTATGGCTATTGTAGACATCTGTCCGACATCTTCACAGTACGCATCCAGCTTCTCCTTGACATCTCGGCGGATGAAGTAGTTGATATTAACTCCGTCTTTTTTCTGTCTTGGCATAGCACCACCTCACACGAACGTCTGCTGGAAAAGACCTTTCTTTACCTGTTTGATGGCTTCAAGTTTATCTTTTTCAATCTGTATCTGTTTATCAAGAAGCTCAACAAAAGCTTGGATTTTTCTTGCTTCCTCCTCAGAGGTCGGGAGACAAATCTCCTTTTCGAGGAACACATCGTTCGTGATGTTGATTGTATTCTTTGCACCTTTTCTGATTTGCGTAATCAGATAATTATGCGCTCTTACGCTTGAAGAAAAGTATGCATCCAAAACGGAGCCGAACGCATAACTCTTCGGAATAAAGATGCCATAAATGGGTGATACAATAACGTCCTCGTCAATCATTGACTGCTTTACGATACCCCACTTGAAGTCCCTGTAGGAGATTTCGTATAAACCACATCGCCAGGTTTCACAACCTTATACTTCGATGTATCCTCGGCAGCAAATGAACGTCCAAGATGTTCAATCTGATTAACCAGCCCCTTTGCCACGGATGCTAAATAAACTTCATCATTGCCAGTACTCTTGAGCTTCCGTTCGGTCAAGATGTCACTGAGTATTGTATCTTCCCAATCAGGAAACTTGCCCCCGTCATCAGCCTTAAACCTGATTTTCTGAGAAAAAATCTGCTGAAGAAGACCCTTGCGACAGATTTCGAGGGCTTCGACCTTTGAAGCTTGCGCTTCGATGCACCTATCGTATAGCGAGAGGAATGCTGTGATTTTATCCTGCTCTTCCTGACAAGGCAATAAAATAGGGATGCCATGTAAAAGGTCATCAGTCATTCCGACTCGGTCATGTCTTGCGCCTCCCTGATTGCCGTTATGGTAAATGTACGAATACCAAGCAGGACTTGCAAAGTAATACAGCAAATACGGTGTATAAGCCTTGTTCTTCGGAGTCAGGCACGAATACAACGGAGATACAATGCCTGGTTCTTCACGAGTATAGCAATTTAACGGGCCATAAGGTGCTGTAGATGACTTTCTTGGATTATAAACGAAATCGCCATCCTTAATAATCGTATACTTACTGGCATTCCCTTCTACAGCGATATTCTTGTCAAAAAACTCCCTTTGCAGAATCAGACCATGTTCAGCGAAATTCGTGATGACGTTCTTGTTCGCTCTGTCTTTGTTGGTTGTCTTAACCTTATCGAACCTTATCGAACAGGTCTTGGATTGTAAGCTCATCTGGAGCCTCAAACGCATGCCCGTTCTTGTCTTTAAATCTAAGTGCAGGCATCCGTTATACCTCCAATCCCAATTCCCTGAAGAATGCCTCCAGTTTATGCTCAACGGCTGATACTTCTTCCGTACACTTTTTAATAACCGATGTCTGCACGCTGTCTGCACATTGATATCTACAGCTTCTTCCTTCTAAAAGCTATCCACATAGCGAGGAATATTACAGTTGAAATCATTCTTGACGCAAACCTTTTCGAGAGATGCCACATGAGAAAACTTATCTATTTCAGACCTGTTTACATAGGTATCAACAATGCGGTCGATATCTTCATCGGTGATGACATTCATGGTCTTTTCAGGCGTGAAATACTTGCTGGCATCAATGAACAGAATGTTGTCAGAGTTGCCGTTGCGCTTCTTTTTCAGCACCATCAAAATAACAGGCAGTTTTGCGCCGTGGAACATTTTGGCAGGAAGTCCAATAATGGCATCTATTACGTTCAGATTCTCAATCAGATGTCTACAGATATCGTATTCCGCATCATTTTTTCCATTTTTCTTGTCTTTTCCTCTGAATAATGCTCCATTCGGAAGCAAAGTTGCAATCCTACCATCTTCCGACATACGATAGACCATGCTCTCCACAAACATCAGGTCTGCCTTCTCCTGCTTGGCAAGTACACCGCAAGAAGAAAAACGATGGTCATCCAGAAGCTCCGGACTCTGGTCGAACTTGGCGAAATACGGCGGGTTTTCAACCTGAATATCAAACATCAGCGGTTCGTCGTTTTCATAATAGTTATCCATCTTGATAGAGTCCGAATTAAAGCAGCTAAACTTCTTGTATAGAACACCGTGCATCGGCAGGTTCATACGAAGCAGATTGTAGTTGCTTCTGTTCTTTTAGGTTGCATAGAAGTGCCCAACCTTCTTAGTGGAAAGATGATTCTGCACTTCTAGAAGCAACGAGCCTGAACCCGCACAGCTGTCGGCAGCGTTCTTCACTTCATCCAGACCAGCTGCTGCAAGCCTTGCAAAAAACTTTGATGCGCATGTCGGAGTGAAGAATTCTCCGCCTTTCTTACCAGCATCTGATGCGAACAGGGAAATCAGAATCATGTATGCTGTTCCCAGCACATCCATCTCAGCATCGTCAACGTTGAAGGAAATATCATCGACCTTCTGCATGACCTTGGCAATCAGGGTAGTCCTTTCGGGTACTTCCTTGCCGAGATCCTTGTCCTGAAGGTTCATGTCGTCAAACAGCTTATCGAATGCTGCTTCGGATTCCTGCCTGATGGTGGAAGTCACCAGAGCGGAAATCGCCTTGTCGAAGTACTCAATCGAGAATTATGCACCTTTGATTTCATCGATAAGGGAAGCCCACAGATACTTCGGCTCAATGATGTAACCAAGATGCCCAATGGACCACTCCATGACAGTAGGTGCAAATTCTTCATTTTTCAGAGCCTCACGGTATGAAATACCGTCATCCTTTAACAGATCATTCATATAGCTCTCTGTTTTCTCTGACAGATATCTGTAGAAGATAACACCAAGGATATAGTTCTTAAACTTACTGGCATCCATATTGCCACGAAGCTCGTTTGCGATAGCCCAGAGCTGGGTTGCCAGCTCCTGGGACTGTTTCTGTACGGTATCAGTCATAGTAGTATTCTCCTTTCATTATTCGCCTTCAGCGATGAACTTGTTGTAGCTTTCCTCTGAGAAAGCATTCAGTCGCTTGATGTATTCAGTTATCCGCAACAAACCTTTCGCGCCTTGATACTGAAGTTCCACTCTCAGGAATTCTTTTGTAACGGATTTCGTGTCAATGAAGTATTCATGAACCATTCTGAAAACAAAACCCGCATCTAGTTTATTTTCACAAGAGAAAGACTCGATATCGGCCTGCATTACTTCACGCTCATATTCGTTGTAAATCTCGATGATATCGGCATCAGGGTCCAGTTCAAAGAACCGCTCCGTCACGAATGCCTTCATGATATCCCGCTTATAACGCATCTTTTCGTTGTCGGAACGCTCGATTTCACGGAGGATGAGGTCTACGGACTTCTTCATCTCGTTCTTGTCCTTGCGGTTGATGTCCTTCAGCAGATTCAGGACGCAGACCACATTGATTTTATCAGTTCTGACCAGTTCGATGTTGAAGTCCACATCGACCAGAACGGATTCTTTGCCGCCACCTCTATGCTTGTCATAGTAATACAGATACCACGACTTGAAATCGGCGTATTCGTTTTCATCCAGTGCCGGTGCAAAGTCAGCCCAATCGAACTTCGAGAAGGTCTTCAGCGCGCTCAGGATGCCCGCCAGTGTTCTGAATGCAATGACAAAGGCTCTGATATTGTTCTCAGACTTAAGGTTTCCTGCATCGTCAGGTGTCGCCACGATAGACCGCAGTTCGCCCACCTACTTGTAATACTCTGTGACATAGAAGTCATAGGACTGAAGCAGATACGCATTCGGGTCTCCGTCGCCCGAATAGGGCTTCAGAGCATCGTCCAGCGTCTTCTTGATATTACGGTAAGTGACTATCTGACCAAACTGCTTCGTCACCTTGTCCACACGGTTTGTACTGCTGTATGCCTGAACCAGAAAGTGCCAGACAAGATTCTTATCAAGGAACAGCGTGTTCGCCGGCTTGCTGTCAAAACCTGTCAGGAACATATTCACAACCAGAAGCAGGTCAACCTGAGGCAGGTCTTTCTGCTTCATACGCTTGGAAATATCCTTGCGGTAGGCATCAAACTTACTGAGGTCGTACATGCAGGCTCCCAGATGTTCGCCAGCGTGCTTATCTGGGCTTTCTTCCATGTCCTGATTGGCCTGATAAGTGAAGATAGCTGCAATCTTATATCCCTTCGGGTTATGCACCTTCATATAGTTGTAATACTTCACCAGCGTCTCAATCTTATTGATGGCAAAAATGGCTGTATAAACATTGTTGTTTTCCAGTCTTGTATGCTGGTTCAGGTGTTCAAGGATATCTCCCAAAATGGCAGCAATACGCTCATCGGAATGATACAGTTCGTCAAGGTCTATCTTGTGACGCTTGCAGTATTCCGCATTGTCCAGCGCTTTCGGGTCAATCTTAGAGTCCTTGATGCTCGTGACAGAAATACTTCTCATGTATTCGACAGAGAACCGAAGCACATTACCGTCAGCAATGGCTTCCTTAATCATGTACTTATGAATGCACGGGTCAAGCTTCCCTGAATAGAAGATATCTGCCGTTGTCTGTCACTGCATACCTTTGTTCTCGGCAAAGATAGGCGTTCACGTGAACCCAATGTAATTTGAGTTCTGGCAGTGCTTGCTAATCTGAGAATGAATCTTTCCAAACTGCGAGCGGTGACACTCATCAATAATAAATACGCATTTCTGCTGCCTGAACGTAGTTATACTGGCGTCGTACTCCTCAGAACGGAGCGCCGTTACCATCTTCTGAATTGTCATAATAATCAGTGTCTTTGACAAGTCCTGGAGGTCTTTCACCAGATTGTATGTACTGTCGGTCTGGTCAACGAATCTTGCTTCGAAGCTGTTGTATTCGTCAACGGTCTGGTCATCAAGGTTGCTGCGGTCGATAAGGAAGAATACTTTGTCAATCCTTCGGTCGTCACGAAGCAGGGATGCCAGTTTGTAACTGGTCAGTGTCTTTCCTGAACCTGTGGTATGAAAGACATAACCGTTCATATTCGCCATGATGATGCGGTCAAATGCATGTTTCACGGCATAGACCTGATAAGGTCTCATGACCAGCAGGACATGCTCTGTATCATTGATGACGAAATACTTGCTCAGCATCTCTGTCAGATGGAACTTCGTCAGGAATGTATTTGTGAAGTCCATTAGCTTGCTCACACGAACGTTGTTCTCATCCGTCCAGAAGAATGTCAAGGATTTCAGGATGTCCTGCTTATGCCCGGACGGGTCGTTCTCGTTGATGTTGGCACAGCACTTGGTAATCATCAAATTGGAAATCACGAACAGCTGGATAAACCTGAACAGGCCACGGAATGAGAATCTTCTATACCCACTGCTCACGCAGTATCTTTGCGGATTCGTAAATGGTATGGTTTCCAAGGCGTATCAACACACGGTCAAACTCTGCATCCGAGAGTTCCCCACGCCTTTTGCTGCTATCAGTTCCTTGGCATTCAGATTACAGAACTGTTTTCTGAAGTTGTAGCATACATCGTTATAGTTCTTCAGGTTTACATATTCGCAGCCCATGTCGTCAAGCCTGCTAATGTACAGCTCCTCAACCTCGTATTCTGATTTTGCTTTAGGCATATAATCAATCTCCTGTATAAAATTGCCATTGCCATTATTATAGTGCGAGTTCCAACAGGTTTCAATATAATCATTGAATTATGTTGATGTTTCAATGTAAAAATAAATGGGGTTTCGCCCCTCTTTGTCAGTGCTTCTATTTTAATATGACCGATAATCAGCCTGTCTAAAAAATTATGCTGCTAATTCATAACGAATTCCATGCAAATTTTCGACAGTATATAAATTACTGATAATATAGAAAAGCTCTGTGGGAAGCGCAATAATAGCTTCAACACGATCACTCTCAGGTAACCAGTGTCTAATTTGGCTTTCACCGGAAGCAGTGCCACCATTAAAAAACGAACTACCATTTTCGATAATAGCTGCCATACCAAAAGAATCATTCGTCTTATCAACTACAAATTGCAAAAACAACTTTTGCATATCGCCATAACCCAGCAACCCAGTTGCCTATCTGCCATCTTTACCTTTTGCATGTTCATCCCTGACGGCTTTTTCTACGCCTTCGGCTGCATCATTAGCATCCCAAGGCTGTCCAAAAGGCGGATTCTCCAGCACAAAGCGCATTTTTGTGCCCTTAAATCAGTCTGCTCTCATGGTGTCCTGATAGCAGATGTTTTGCATTCTGACCTTTGATGAGCATTTCGGCAAGGCACATAGCGTAAGACTCCGGATTGATCTCCTGACCGAACAGCCTAACATTCGCAGAGGAATTATAACATTTGATGAAGTTATAGCCGCTGGAAAGCATGCCGCCCGTGCTACAGTCCTGATCCAATATGGTGATAACCTTCACGTCATCCAAGATGTCATTGCAACCATCAGCCAACAGGATGTTGCCATGGGCTTAACAATATCACGACTGGTGTAATGGTCACTAGCCTCGGCGTTTTCAGAGAACTTCTGGATCAGCTTTTCAAAGATGTATGTCGATAGTACAAGGATTTAGGTCCAGCTCAGAGAATGCTTTGACCACGGAGAGCAGACGGTTATTCTTGTCCATCTTGTCGATTTTTTCACCGAAGTTCAGGTCATGCTCCTTGGACATCAGGATTTTCAATACATTGACAGAAAAGCCCTGCAGGTAATTCTTGAAGTTATAAGCAATGCGGTCCGCATCGTTCACCAGCTTTGCGAGGTCGAACTCGCTGGTGTTATAGAACTGGAACCCAGAAATGCATTGCATGGCTTTTACCGGAAAATTCGGATTATCTTTGAACTTTGCTACGACCGCTGTCTTAGTAAGTGCCAACGCACACTCAAAGCGGCGAATGATGGTCATCGGAATGATGACATCCTTATACTTGGCGCTGCGGTAAAGACCACGCAATTTGTTTGCGATGGACCGGATAAAGTTTACTTCTGTGGAAACATCGATGGGCAAATCATTCTACATTGCATCGATGATATTCTTGTCTGCCATTGCCGTTATACATCGCTTTTCATTATGGTAGTGCCATGCTACCTCTTATTTTATAATTCTTGCTGTCCCATAATCAGGACTTTATCCGTTTGCCAGTCATCATCTTATAATGCTGGTTCTGACCGAGGGCCTCAAAGATTATCTGGAAGACCCGCTTGTATGCGTCGACATTCTCGCAATCCTCAACATAGTTCAGTCCATCGCTGATTCCATTCGGATTATTGATGTACGCCAACAAGAAAGAGGCTGGCTGGTAATCAGTTATATCCGGCTTCTCACTTTCAACCTGTTTTATGAACTTGTTACGATTTTCCGGTTTTTCCAGAATGATTTCCCGGAGGTCATTTCCTTCATATCCGCAGAGCTGCAGAAAGTAGTATTCGAGGATGCGCCTCATTACGTTCAGGGCCGGAATCGTAGACTGGATGTCCCGGAGCTCATTCCACAGAGCGGCATATGAGTTCTGGACCGGGTTATAGTTGTCTTCTGCGGTCGGGATTTCCTTACTCTGACGTTTGCAGAGCTTGATAGTGAAGAGGTTGTCGTTCTTCCGAATCATGTAAAACGATGTGCAGTTGTAACACCTGACCTGCTGGTAAGTGACTTCACGGTGAAAGTACACGTTGTGGGTCAGGATGAACAACTGCTTGATATAGTCGCCGGTAATATTCAGATCCAGGTACTCAGTATTGTTCCGGCATACATTAATCATCTCACGGACTATTGCGCTGACACAGAACAGGGCCGTGCTATCCATACTGGCTGCCGGGTCATCGATAACAACGATCTTTTTATTGAGCCCCTCGCTGCTCATGCTGCCACGAACCTGATGGTAGAAGTATAGGAAAGCTATGAAATTGCGCTCACCTTCACTGATGTTTTCAGCGATGGAGCCATCTTCTCGGATAACCTCATACACGTTCTTCAAACCTTCTTTGGCGTGAATGCCGAAGCCTTGGAATCCGGAATCTTTCAGAATTTTATTGATGCTGTCGATGGCAGCCTCAGTATTCGTGTTGTACTTATTCAAGTCGGAGATCTTTTTGTCAGGTCCCCAATTTCTTTCCTGAGCTTTTTGCCACGCTCAGTAACGTCGTCGATTTCCTTCTGGAGCCAGCCGACTTCATCCTGATAACTCTTCACGTCAGCATCTAGCACAAATGCAAGATACTGCATGATTTCCGTATTACATTTGCTCTTGCTGAATCTCTTGGCAGAAACAACATCGTTATTTGCCTTGATCTGCTTATTGATTTCGTCGATCATCGCACCGATTTCCAACAGAAGCGTATCGGTGTTCTCAAGCGAAATGGTCTTGGACGGTTCTTTGACCTTCTCAACAATGCGCTGACGATTGATTTCAAAGTTGATCTCAAGTAATGCGAGCTTTTCCTGATATGCAGTTAGATCAATCGTCGGCATAACGTTGTTGGCATTAGCCTGAAGTACCCGGACAATTTTTCTGGTCTCTCTTTCATACACAGCCTGGAACTGCCCATGGTCACGAATGTCCTGCTGACACTGAACATCAAAGGTTGACGCAATATCCGCCTCGAAGTTTGCCGGTGCAGCTGCTGGCAGTACGGGCACTTTCCACCAGTTGCACCGGCATAATGGGTATGACCACCACGAACCCAATCGGATGTTGTATCACCAAGGGCCTTCATGAATTTTGCGAAAGGCGTATCGCTGCTACTGACAATCATCCTATCGAGCAGATTCTTTCCGGGAAGACTGCCGTAGGTGGTAGCGGCGTTTTTTTTAACTCCGTATATGCTTTGGCTGAATCATCAAAGGCTACGTTATAGATACGCTCCAGCTCTGTCAGATCAAGATCAGTCGGTCTTGCTTCAATAAGTACGGCCTCGGCAAAGTTCTTTTTTTGCTTCTTGCCGTTCATACACTTATCGAAGCGTCTACGGATTTCTGCAGTCTTTGTAAAGCAGGTATCCTGAAACTGCGTCATCGCCGATGCAAGGCTATTTGTTTTCTTTTTATGCTCATCAAGAGCAGTCTGACGAGCATCCATTTTCTGTTTTTTCTGATCCGTGAGTTCAGCGATCTTCTTTTTGGCCTCGATATCCTCCTCACCAAAGATAAAGACGCCTTTGAGATCGTTGTAATTTACAAAGTTGTTGTTGATGAAATTCTGATTATAAACGAGTATATTATAATCCGCTGCGGACTTACCGTCAGCCCACACGATGTCGTCATTCTCTGCAATAGCGTGGACGATGGAGGATTTTACTGCTCCGTTATTGCCATAGAAGAAGTCAACGAAAGTAAGCTCGTCAATCGGCATATTGCTAAATGTTGCCTTGACGAGCATTATGTTTGTGATTGCTTAAGGGACTTTTCGCTGCATCTACATTACCACCTTAATTCAGTTTCAAAGATCATTCCTGAACCTTTCCTTCGTGGACTCATTCATCTACTTCGGAAATTTTGAATTTATATCGTTGCCTGCATAGTAGACGGGCAGTTTTCCCTCTTTGATTCATGTGCGGACGGTGTCTTGGCTGATGCTCAGGTGTTTTGATACATCTTCCAAATTGATCCATTTTTCCACATTCATGTTTTCATATTCTGTGCTCATTCTTACCTCCGTTTTAAAGACAAACCTACAGTTTGAATACGCGGTACCCGGCCTTTTCAAGTTTCTCGACCAAGTTCACTTTTTTTATGGCCCAATGCGTCCGGTTCAGCTCGTTGTACGCCTTCGCGCCACCGATACATAATCCCGCAGCGAGATCAATCAGTACCTGCTGTGGCATTGCATTGAGCTTTGTAAAATAAACTTTGGTACCGTTATCCTACACTTTTATATCCGTCATATATCCATAGTAGGCCCATGTGGTCCGGATCGGTTTTTGTAAAATGCCGATTTTCACTGCAAAACAGCGATGGAAACATCTTTATAATGGCGATGGTTTCCGGCGTAAGAGCCGAGCACAAATCTTTCATTTCCTGAGATGTACTCTCGGTTAAAGCGCGGTTCTTCGACATCATGAACGCCACACCGTCGTACTGCTAGTTTTCCAATACAAAGAAACTGAAGCAGTCACAATTGAACGTAACTCCTTGCCCGGCAACCGGCGCTGATGGTTGTGCCCCATGCATGATAAGGACGGACTGATTCGTCATCGCATCATAGTGTTGGACATAAGCAATCTGCATATTGTCGTTTCCGGTCTAGGTCAGAGTCACCGGTATAAATTGAGCTTATTGTGGGAGCTTCTTTGAGGCTATCTACAAGTCTTTCTCCATTGGATCAGTCCTCCTTCTTTCCAGCATGGTAATGCTCAACATGCCCAATCTGGGTATTGTTGTTTCCGTTCTGCGTGAAATTGAACACAAACGGATTGTTCGCTATTTGCTGCATCGTCTACGGGATGGGATCTACTATCTCGGCTTCGGTATGATCTGCGTATTCCACCTCAAAATGTGGGGTGTCTTCCGTATTAACATAATAGACAGAAAGCCCATCAAGGATGCCTTTGTCCATGCGAGCCGAGTACACCCGTGGATCCCCACCTACTGGCGGACACCACGTGTTATAGGTATCTTGGCCCACGGTGTTATCTTTTCTGTTCACAACTGCATAGTGCCATATACCAAGCAGGAATGCGGGCAGGTACACCTCATCCAGGCCACCAAGCGCGGTCTTTTTTATTCTCTGACCATCGGATCTAATAAAGAACTCCTCAGACATGGCAACCGACTCATCCCGCTGAATCAAGTCGATGAGTTCTCTTGCCAGCTGCACCGCCTTGCTTACGGCCTTTCCGAGATCAAGGAAGTCATTCACGAAGCCGATCATGTCATTTAACGCTGCCCTGTAGTTGTTTCTCACTCGTTCGCTGAAAAAGCGAATCTCCTGCATGTCGCCAAACGGAAGGTAGGCATCACCAGAAATCTTGCAGAACTTATAATCGTTTGCTTTTGTTTTAAGCGCATTGAGGTCCACCTTTTGATAATCAGGATTGATAACTTTAATCAGTTCCATCAGGACCTATGGATCTAAGAGACCGTCACTTTCACCATTGTAATGTTTTCTGGCACGCACTCGCTGACGAATGGCCTGCAACACTAGATGAAGAGGGTTCCTCCGCATAGACGCGGATAGTTATTCATTGTCACAGCTTTTCCCCCGATTGGCCCTCATTTGCACACAAGTGAGCTGTTTGAGCCTATTCCACAAATCCCATTAAGATATATTATATTGCAAAAACTCCGTAATTACAATATTTTCATGTAAGCCATTGCTGTCATAATAATGAAAAATGGTATTGAAACTGCCCAAAGAGACGCATGTAGAGACGAGGAAATCCATATCCAAAAACAAGTTAATCCGTTCCGCATCTACATCAAGTCCACTCACCAATGGATCGAGGTCTCGGAAAAATACCACCGCGACCACATCCGCTACTATGACGTCTTCCGTAAGCGCCAGCAGGCACACGGCAAGTGCGTCTGTCTGCCCGAAAAACAAGTTCTGGCTCTGCGACGGCGACGTCTGCTCCCCGCTGGACGAGCTCTTTTCCCGCCTGTCCCAGTTGATGCTCGAGGCTACCCCTAGATTAGTAACATCCGTCATGAGGGCCTCTTCGATGAAGCCATCGCCAAGGTCATCGGTGTAAAGCGGGCAACGTTCATTTCCCGCCTTAATAAGGTGAAGAAATAGCTCGCCGCTAAATATCACGATCATTTCTAATTAGGAAGCGTTCACATAAAAAGCAAATCAAAAACAAAAGTAAGAGAGATGGTAGAAATAAAAATATAATCAAGCTCATCGTAGCGAGTAAAAACTTTTCTCAAACGTTTCAATCTCAGGAAATATCTCTCGATATTATTGCGCTGTTTACAAAGTTGTTTATCAAAGCGTCAAGGTAACTTACGATTTTTTTTAGATGGAAACAAGAATGCGAAAACCATGATCTTTGTCTAAAGCTAAAGTTTTATTATCTTCATAAGCTCTGTCCATCAGGAGAGAATTATGATTCTTGGAATATATGTATTCAATCAACTTTCTCCCTTCGAGAGTATCATGAGAGTTGCCAGACGATAACCGAAAAACAACTGGACATAAAGATGTACAACATAGGTGTAACTTTTTTGCCAGATCCCATTTTTAACGTCCGATGCTTTGTTCCTGATTATTTTTATTCTTGTTTGCATCTGGACTCACCTTTATGCTCGTACTATCAATAAAGAACATATAATCCTCTTCATTGAGCAGTTTTTGATTTTTCATAGCTTCTAAAACAAGGTTTTAAAGAAAAAAAGCAATAGATTTGGTGATCGTATGGCTTTTTGACCATCTACTAAATTTCATATAAATTGCGTGCCAGTTTCCATATTTTTTGGCACTGTTCTCTATTTGCAAGCACTCTCTATTATGTAAAATATCGCACACATAAATTTGTAAATTGATATCTTCGCCGGTTTCCTCGCTATCGGTATTAATCCCTCTAGCTTTTTACATTGTATTTTGGTAAATTTCATACCTCCATCCTATCACTTTTTCTTTTTGCTCAACCTATTTTCTATTTTTATTTTATGTGAATGCTACCTAATTTTCTAATCTATCTTAAACTTCAACAATAAGAGCTATTAAAGGAAATTAAACAGCTAAAAAAATAATAAGAAGTCCGTAATATTTTATAAAATTATTTGCGATACTTTTTGACTTTAGTATTAAAATCAGCAAATAGCACATAATGAATGATGTTAGTTATTTGTATTTATTTATGATTACTATTTTGTATTTAAAGTACGCTATCAAAATAATATTTTTTGTCATTTTTTATGTTTTACCAATACCGTATAGTTTGATAAAATATGACACGACCGTTATGTGCCACAGAAATCAAAAAATGTGTTGGTTGCTTTTACGGTTTAAAATTATGTATGGAAAATAAAAACAAAGGAGAAAAAAATATGAATAGGTGGAAACTAAGATTGGTTGCCCTGATATTTATATTTGTGTTTGCATCAACATTTATTGGTGCAAAATTTGTTTTTGCTGAATTGGAACCAGATGAAAACGGTATAATTAAAGTTACAGAAGAAAACGTTTATACCGAGACCAAATACTTTTATAATCAAAATCCATTTGGGATTATTGGTGGATTTCATTTAGTTGGGTTCAATAGTGTGACAACGCATAGTCATACAAACGGGAATATTTTGACAAACACATTAAGATATAGAGACAATTTTGGGACAAAAGGACTTGAAGAAATTAGTTATATTAAGAATTTAGAGATGGAAAGTGGATCTTTAACTTATGGTGGATACAGTTTAGAGGGAAGTGAAAATAGTATTTTAGTTGTTGGAAAAAATATTGAAATTGGAAAATGCGATAATGGGAACGCATGGAGTTTAAATGATCATAAAGTAGATTATCCTCCAGTAAACAAAAATGGAAATTTTGCAAATCAACTTTGGCAAGACAGTGATGAGTATGAATTTATAGATATAGATTTAGAAAAAGAAAATGCTATTGCTATCAATCAAAGGCTGAGAGATTATGTTGATTTAAATACAGAAAGTCATTTAGATGATATAAACAACCAATATATCCAGATAAATGATCCAGCTGGGGTAAATATATATAATTTAGATTCTAATAGCGATTTAATTAAATATGCATATAAAATAAATGGTTGTGGCTTTGAACATGGCTCGAATGCTTCACTTGTTATTAATGTTGATTTAAAAGATTATATAAACTGGAACGGAGAAAAAATATTCAGTATTCCTCAATCCCGTATACAGTATTCAAATGGGGATTATGCTCCTATCAGTGAAGTAACTAAATGGCAAGACGGAAATATTATTTGGAACTTCTATGATTCGTCACAAGAAGATGGTTGTTATACCGGAAAAATTGTGAACAGCGGAGCAGTTACAGGAATTATATTGGCACCAAAAGCTACTGTTGAGCTGAACCAAAATTTAAATGGAAGCGTCATTGCAAATGATATTATCGTGAACGCTGAATCTCATAGAACAGATTTTACTGGAACTGATTTATATCCTGGCGATGAAGACGGTGAAGAAAAAGCGATATCTATTAAAGTTGAAAAAAAATGGGATGGACAAAAATTACCATCAGTCAGAACAAATCTTTTGGCAAACGGTGAAATAAAAGAAACAGCTGAGTTAAATGAAAATAACGATTGGACTTATGAATTTAAAGATTTACCGTTGAAAGACAGAAATAATAACGAAATTATATATTCCATTGACGAAGCCAATGTGCCAGGGTACCTAACCCAAATCGAAAAAAAATCTGATAATTATTTTGTTATTACAAACACAGAACAAATTGATCTTTCTGTAAAAAAAGAATGGTATGGAAACAAATTAGATTCTGCCGTTGTGCATTTATATGCAAATGGTACGGATATAAACCAAGTTGAATTGAATCAAGAAAATAATTGGGAACACGATTTTAAAAATCTGAATAAATACAAAAATAATCAGGAGATTGTTTATCATGTTACAGAGGATGTTATCCCAGATTATGTAAGCAAAATTATCAAGGAAAACAATAAATTTATCATAAAAAATATTAGTACAGAAAAAACGAATATTTTGGTGAAGAAAGAGTTCGTTGGGGGAACATTAACTGAAGTAATAATAAATCTTTTGGCTGATGGAAAAAAGTTACAGAGTATAAAATTAAATGCAGAGAACAACTGGCAATATGAATTCAAAAATCTCAACAAATATGACGAAACAGACGGACATAAAATTTTCTACGATATCGATGAAGATAAAATTCCTGGATATATTTTTTCGAAAACAGGAAATTCAGAACAAGGATTTGTTGTTACAAACACAAAAGATGATACAGCAGAAGAACCTGATAAATCCAACGAAAGTGAAAATTCACCGAGATTTGATTTTACAACTATTGAAAATGATCCAAAAGACGGCATTGTTATTCGGTATAATAATACAGAAAAAAATAATAGTGTGCATGAGCCAGTTCCTAATTTTTATATTCCAGAAACGATTTTTGATATTCCTGGAACAGTAACAAATAATGAAACGCCCAAAACTATCGATGTTGTTGCGCCAGATGATATTGAGAATCCTATATATCAATCAGTTGAAATAGAAAATAATCCTAAGGAGTTGCCAAAAACCGGAGATGGTATAAATATGAATTTTTATGCAACAGTAACTGCTGTATCAGGTAGTGCATTATTTTTAATCGGTTTGATGCTACACTTCAAAAAAAAGCATGACTAAAAAAACTAATAGCACGCGAAAAAAAAATACAGGCAGAATATTTATGTTTACAGGAATTATCTTAATAGTTATTTCGTTAATATTTATGTATTTTGTTAATTTAAATGCGTTTAAACGGAAAATAAAAATTACCCAGCTAGAAAAAAAATTTGAACAAGAAATTATTGTCAATCGCGAAAGTGATATAACGCAAGAGAATATAGAAAGTATTAATGCGACAGAACAAGGTGATAATGGTGATAATATTTTAAGTGATAATGAAATTTGGAACGCATTTGAGGATTCGATTGTTGGCATTTTGCGTATAAATAAAATTGATGTTGTCTTGCCAATATTTAATGACACAAGCAAAAAATCATTGTCGGCAGGAGTTGGAATCTTAGAGGAAAGTGATTTAATTAGTAATGAAAAAAATAAAATGACAGTATTGGCAGGACACAGAGGTGGACAAAACGGTGATCAGTCTTTTCTTAATATCGATAAACTGCAAAAAGATGATGAAATAAAAATAACAACTAAGGAACAAATTTTTTGTTATAAAGTTATAGGGCAGGAAGTCATTGAGCCAACAGATTGGAATAAATTTATGCGCGAAGAAGGCAAAACGAAATTGTATTTAATATCATGCCACCCGTATCCTCAAAATTATCAAAGAATAATTGTGGAAGCAGAATTGGTAATGTATGAAAATGAAAAGCTGTCAAATGAAAATAATTAAATAAAACAAGGTCTGAATTTGAGCTGTAGATTGTTTTATCACCAAAAGTAAATTTTATTTTCGGGGATTTTTTTATGTAAAAAAAATCAAAATCAAAAATAAATAGAATAAACATGTAGCAACGAAACGAAATAAGCTTGGCGTGATTACTGGGAAAAAAAATATTTAAAAAAAGACTGTTAGATAATGTCGACAAAATTAGAAGATATATAATATAAGTGGATAAAAAATGAATGAAAGAGAGAAGAAAATAAAATGAAGAAGAAAAATGGAGAAAGAAGCTATAGAAAAAATGATGTAAGAGATGAATGGTGGGAAAAAAATAAAAGATCACATAAAAGAAAAGAGCGGGATTAAAAAATGTTGTAGCAATGATAGATTCAAACCATATAAAGGTGCATATTACATGCAACAGTGGCGAAAGGAGGCAACCAGAATATAGGTTGCGCAAAAGTTTCACTGAATTTAATAAAAGCAATTAAGCTTAGTACTTTGTTTGTGGATCCGGTTTATGATACAAATTCAATTATTAATTACGCTGAGAAACTTGGCATTAAAACAGTTATCACACCAAAGTCCGATCGGAAATCCAAACGAAATTTTGATTCTGATTTATATTGTTTGTGACGTATTATCGAAAATACATTTTTGAAATTCAAGCGTTGGCGCGGTGTCGCTACCCATTATTTTAAAACTTCGGTTGCCTTCCGTGCTTTTTTTTTGTTCGTACTATTTCCATGTTTCTTGCTTCTCTTTAATTTTTTTGTTACCACTCGCTTTTTTCTCAAATTATTCTCTCTAAAAAAATTTTGTTTGCTACTCGACAAACAAAAAGTTTTTTTTTACCATGAATATTGAGTTTTGATTTTTAGTAATAAAACCAAGCTTATGAAATTTTTTTTTCGCTTGACAAGCGATGATTTAGTGATGACTCGTATTAAAGAGCGGATTAAATAGCGTTGGATTAAATGCTTCACTTCCTATTTATCATTTATTGCTTTGTTACTTTCTTTAATTTTTCCTCGTTTTTGTCGATACTATCTAAAGCTATAATATTGGATCACGGAAAACGACTATAGGTTAGAAAAAAATTGAAGAGTTGTTTCTATATAAACAAAATCGTAAAATCCCTTGGTTCTACGATAAACAACTTTATAAACAACACAACAATATCGAACGATCTCCGATTGAAAGGATTTAGAAAAGTTTTTATTCGTTATGATAAACTTGATTCTATTTTTATTTTTGATGTTTCTTGTGCTTTTATTTTTAATTTGTTTTTTATTTGAACGCTGCCTAGATCAAAATTAAATTTAATTATGAAAACAGTTTGCAACTAAAATAAAGATGGATAAAAGATAAATAAAGGCGTAAAAACAATTTTTTGTATGACAGCGCCTTTATTTTTGTTTTTTGCTTTTTAATGTGGAATATAAAAATGTTTTGCTGACAAATATTTCTATTTGGAGTTAACCTATTTTTTTATTGACATATTTAGACATCATAATTAAAATAAACCTAAAAATATATTTGGAGTGATTAAAAAATAATGAGTGGAACAGATATAAATAACTTTGATTTAAATAACGGTCATGACAATGCAAAAAAAAATCAAAACACATATAAAGAGTTTATAAAAGAATATAGTAATAGTGTTTATGACAAAAATGACTTTAAAAAAAAATCTGATGGCAAAAATTTAGATGATACTATGAGATTTTATCGAGAAGAATCAGTGCCAGTTTCAGTCAAAAAATTATTTTTATCATCTGAATCAGAAGATATAAAAATACAAAAAACACCGGATAAAAATGTTATTGAGACGAACGAAAACAAAATATTTGATTGCACGGTAAGTAAAAAAGAAATAGATTCTTTTTTTGATGATATGTCGGAATCACAAGATTTTGACTTTGGAGTTAAAAATCATAAAAAAGTTAAAATTAGCTTTGGAAAAATATTTTTAAACTCGTTAATAATTATTTTTTTATGTATCACAGTTGTTTTGCTATATAAAATTAAAGTACTAAATAAAAATATTGATTTAATGGCGCTAGAAATAAGCGAAAATAAAAATATTAAAAAGCAATTAGAAATAGCTTTGAGTGAAAATGAAAACATGAAAAAAATAATAGAAGAACTTGGCAATCAAAATAATAATACTAGTCAAGAAAATATAGCCCAGACGCAAAATTTAATTGCTGCTGAAAATAATATAAAAAAATATATTGTTCAGCGTGGAGATACTTTATCGAGTATTAGCCAAAAATTTTATGGCAATAAAAATTCTTATCATAAAATTATTGATGCTAATCGTTTGTCTAGTGAAAATTTAAAAGAGGGACAAGAATTAATTATTAGTTGATAAAAAAAGATTTATTTGATTTTTAAAACCGTTTGCAGTTAAATTGGTTTAGCTTTTTATAAAGCTTAAATAGTTATTTTTTTGGAGGAATTTGTAATGAAATTTAATTTTGTCAGTCAAAATTTTGATATGAATGACGAGATAAAAAATTTTGCTGTGGATAAAATAAAAAATCATGTTGGAAGATTATTAACAGGCGAATGTAAAATAAACGTCCGTTTTATTGAGATTGGTTTTGAGAAAAAAGTTGAAGTAACGATGTATTTGAAAAAAAGAATTGTACACGCAGAAGCAACGAGTGATCAGGATATGAAAGCAGCGATTGATGAAATAGTTGATATTTTGAGAAAGCAAATGCGAAGATATAAAGAAAGATTAAATCGTTTGTCTAAAAAAAATTCGAGTTTTGCTGAAGAATCGAATTTGTCGTTTGCTATAAGTGAAAGTGATAATAATTTAGATGAAGAAACGGTTGTAAATATTGAGCGTATAAAATCTTTTGCAGTAAAACCAATGGATCCAGAAGAAGCCGTTATGGAACTTGAATTAATTGGACATAGTTTTTATGTTTTCTTAAATAGTTTGACTAACGAGGTAAATGTTGTTTATAAGCGAAAAAATGGTTCGTATGGATTAATTGAGCCAAAGATTTAGGTAATAAATAAATCAAAAATAATAATTTGCCAAAAGTAAAAATCTGTTGTGAGTAATTTATCGCAGCAGATTTTTTTTTTGAGTTAAAAAATATTTTATGCCAAACGAATGAAAAATAAATAAATAAATGTCGCGGATAAAAAATACAGTTTATTTGATTTGTATATCAAAAAAATAATTTTTTTATAAAAATATTTGAATTGCCACTTGACAAATAAAAAATTTTGTTTTATCATTCAAAAATAGAAAAAAATTAATTTTAGAAGTTAATGGAGGTAACATTGATATGCGTGACAACGCTGCAATAGAAAAAATATTTTCAAATAAGGGTAAAAAAAGTTTGTTTGATGAATATGAAAAAATATTTTCTAATGAAGGTGAGTTAGATTCAAAAATACTGGAGATGCTGAATGATAAAATAAACGGAGAAAAATATTTTAATAATTTGGTGTGTATACTTGAATTATTAAATTTTTTATCTAAACAATCAGACCAAACGGATTATAGTAATTGTATAGAGTACATAAAGGGCTTTACAAGATGGCGTGCAGATAGACTAACCGCAGTGATTAAAAATTTTGTGCCGACAGAAAATGATCATATGGTTGTTTTGGAAGATAAAGATGGAAATCGTTTTGAAACTCCAGGAATTCAGATTTGTACATCTTTTAATGTTTTCGAAGATGAAACATCTATATTAAGTTGTTCGCCGGATAATACTTGTAGGTCAGATGAGATATATCAAGAACAATATAAAGATTGTGCCACAATTACAGATCTGTCCGTACCAGAAAAATTTTTTAAATCCTTGCAAGATATGGTACATCGAATGGAATGGGAATGTGCGTTGCAAAAGATAGGGATAACAAAGTATGATATTAAAAATTTACTTTCTGACCAGCGAAACGATTTGTATAACAACGCTAGAATTTTGACTGAACATGATAAAAATGAAATACAATTTTTTAATATGGCTGTGCGTGGAAAAGGCAGTGGAGATAGATGTGATATTGACGATAAAAAGCACGACTTATTTTCGCTTTTTAATAAAAAATTACCATTCTTTAGTAAAGGTTTGTCACGCTACCATATCGGAGGAATTGCCCCTGATACAATAAACTATTTACTCGATAAAGTTTCTTGTAATCAAACTCGGCCATATGCAGAGGGATTTATAAGTAGTGGTTCAGTATTGAATGAGCATGGCAAGAAAATAACCGAAAGAGTATTGAAATTGTTTTTGGATGAAAACACGTATAATGTAATAAATGAAAACGGTAATATTAAAGTTGAAGAAAGTATCTGTGTTGATAAATATTTTGACTCTGCAAATGAAAAAATTCTTGCTCGTATTAAAAGAATGAATTCGGAAAAGGAAAAGGAATTAAAAAATTATGTGGATAAATTTATTGATGATCTTAATTATATAATGACATTCAATACGTTCGACTCAATCAGAAGTTATAATACTAAAGATAATAAATCCAAAATTGATTATGAAATAGATGAAATAATAAATAATATATGTAACGCAGCTAGAAATGAAAATCGTATTCAAAATCTGGATAATTTTATTTTTTTGATGAAAACAGCTGTTAAAAAAAGGTTAAAATACTATTTTAGTAATGTAAAAGGCAACGAAAGAAACAATACATCAGCTATCTATAAGATAAAAGACGAATACTCTAATCACAGTAAAGATTTTTTTTCAGGTATAAGGTTTAATGTAATGTCAGGATTGAGAGATGGTGATTTGTGCTTAGGAAATAAATATTTTGATTATGGAAAAGCAGATTTATAAACATCTGCAACATTGCATGACTTCGATGGTGAATTTGATGAATTTAAAAATAAAATGCAGAGTGTTTTTAAAGGTAAACTACCAGAAACAAAAGAAGAATTTGGGCAGAAATTTGAAGAAGTAGATTGTGATGGGTTAATTGAGTTTATGAAAACAAAAATGGAAATAGAAATAGATAACAATTTTTTAAAAGACGTGTTGAGTGGTTTTTTATATAGCTATATAGACTCTATTTATGAAAGTACAGGGCAATCAAAGCAAAAAGAATTTTTAAATGGTGTACGAAACCATTTTTTTTCGGAATATTTAGGGTCAACGTTTATTAAGAATCTTGAAAAATATTTGGGAAATATATGTAATAAACCGGGAAAAATGTTGCCAGAGTATTTTTATAATTATGATTCAGATGAATCAAAAGATCACGATAAGCCATTTTCTCCCTTAAATTATATTCAAACTTTTTTATATGCACCGTTATTTCCGGATAAAATTTTTAATATGAGTGCGAACGATTGTGAAAAACTTGTCCGAAATATAGAAAATATAATATCTGCTATCGAATCAAATTCAGATGACAAATTTAATCGGCTATATAAAAAGATGCGTGACACGCGAAAAAGTAATTCAAAATTAACTTATCCTGAGATATGTTTAAATATTTTGCTTGATGGAGTAAATATAGATCTAACTCAGGAAGAAAAATTAAATATTTGCAGAGCAGCTTGTTATTTTACAAATAATAATCTCGATCAAAATAATAAAGACCATGTGACACAATCGAATCTTGTGAAAATAAAAAAAGGAAATGAATTTTATAAAAAAAAGAGTGGAATAGTAGTTGTTCCGGTAGTAAATATATTTGCTAATGGAACATTTGATAAACTTTTGAGTCTCAATATATGGTCCGAAAAATATGAAATGAGTTTAGCTTTTATATCTGACTGTGCGTTGTCTTTTTTTTGGCGTTGCGAATATGTCGGTACCGGTTTAAGAATCTTATTTATGGTATGTGAAGTATTATTTTTTCTGCCTTTAATCACTTTTCGCGGCATTTTATATATCATTTATTTTTGTAAAGTAGGATATGCTTTTTATAAAGCAGACGGTAGAGATTGTGTAAGAAAATTTAAAGATCCTGAGACTATTAAAAAAGGCAGAGCACAATATAATGAATTGCAAGAATGGAAACTAAAAATAAAAGAAGAAAATCAGAACAACAATATTGTTATAGACCAGGAGAAAAATAATTTAATCAAAATTAATAGTGGAGTTGGAGTCAGAAATGATATCGATATTGAAATTGATAATAACATTATTGATACGAGTTCTGGGAAAAAAAAATTTTTACTGCTATCTGACAGTAATGAAGATTTAAATCAGATTGATAATCTTTAAATGGGTTGTTATTAAAATTTATTTTTAGTTTGAAAGAAAAAGCAGATCAAAAAAAATTGGTCTGCTTTTTTGTTTTGAAAAAAAATTGAATATAAATCATCGTTTAAAAATTTTTTTTGGTTCGTGTGATTTTATTTCTCCCGTACTATTATTTTTTTAAATTTATTTTTGGAAATTTAAATCGCTCGCAAAAATATTAAAAAATAAAATAAAGCAAATTAAATTCGGTGATATAATACGCCCTGTAAAAAAAATATGATTTTAAAAAATTGTTGGAGGGAAATTTATGTCGAGCGAATTATTTTTTACGCAATCGAAATTACGGGAGTTATATCTTAATTTTTTTGAGAGTAAAGGACATTTAAAATTGGAATCGTTTTCGTTGATTCCGGATTATCACGACAAAAGTCTTTTATTAATTAATGCAGGGATGGCGCCATTAAAAAAATATTTTTCAGGGCAAGAAAAACCGCCGTCGTTTAGAGTGACAACTTGTCAAAAATGTGTGAGGACAAATGATATTGAAAACGTTGGGAAAACATCGCGGCATGCAACTTTTTTTGAGATGTTAGGAAATTTTTCGTTTGGTGATTATTTTAAAGACAAAGCAATTAATTGGGCGTGGGAATTTGTTACGCAGATTTTAAATTTGCCGAAAGAAAAATTATTTGTGACGGTTTATAAAGATGACGATGAAGCGTTTGAAATTTGGCAAAAAAATATTGACGCAAAAAAAATTTTTAAAATGGATAAAGAAGATAATTTTTGGGAAATTGGAGAAGGACCATGCGGACCATGTTCAGAAATTTATTTTGATCGTGGGGAAAAATTTGGTTGTGGGGAAAAAAATTGTGGACCTGGATGTGATTGCGATAGGTTTATCGAAATTTGGAATTTAGTTTTTACGCAATTTAATAAAAATCCTGATGGTAGCTATTCGAAATTAAAACAAAAAAATATTGATACGGGCATGGGTTTAGAAAGAATTTCGGTTGTAATGCAAAATGTGAATTCGATTTTTGAAATTGATACAATGCGCGAAATAATAAATAAAATTGCCGATGGAGCGAAAATAAATTATGGGGAAAGTGAAAAAAAAGATATTGCGATTAGAATTATTGCGGATCATATTAAAGCTGCGGTTTTTATGATTGCAGATGATATTTTTATTTCGAATGAGGGGCGCGGATATATTTTAAGGAGATTGATTAGACGTGCACTTTGTCGGATTAAAATTTTAAATATCGAGAAGAAAAATTTTTTAGCTGAGTTGATTGAGCTAGTAGTAAAAATTTTTGGCGATTATTATAAAAATTTAGCTGATAAAAAAGATGAGATTGCGAAAATTATTTTGGATGAAGAAAAAAAATTTAATGATGTGATTTTGGGTGGATTAAATATTTTTATGGATTTGATAGAAAAAACGAAAGAACAGGGAAAAAATATTATATCTGGAAAAGAAGCTTTTAAATTACATGATACTTTTGGTTTTAATATGGATTTGATGAAAGAGTTTGCGAGTGAAAATGAAGTTATGATTGATGAAAAGGAATTTGAAATTGAACTTGAAAAGCAAAAAGAACGCGCGAGAAAATCGCAAGTAAATAAAAATGAAAACGGATTTTTAATTGAAGTGCAAGAAGAAATAAAAAAATTGGATGCGACAGAATTTATAGGTTACGAAAATTTTGAGATTGGTGATGCAAAAATTGTGATGTTGATCGAAAATGATATCGGAATTAAAAATGAAATAAGAAATGAAGAGCAAGAGTTTTATATTATTTTTGACAAGACAATTTTTTTTGCTGAAGAATCAGGGCAAATTTCTGATTCAGGAATTTTAAAAACTGAAACAGGCGAGGCAAAAATAATTGATTGCAAAAAAATTTTTGGCGATAAGTATATTCACAAAGCAAAATTAATATCCGGATTTATAAAATTAGAGCAAACTGGGAATTTAAAATTAGATTTTGAGAAAAGATTTTGTATTGCGAGAAATCACACGGCGACGCATTTGTTACACAAGATTTTGAGAGAAAAAATATTTGATGAAACAAAACAAATGGGTTCTTATATAGATGAAAATTATTTTAGATTTGATTTTTTATGTAAAAAAGTTTTGAGTGAGAAAGATTTGGAGTTGATTGAAAATGAATTGAATAAAAAAATTTTTGAGAGTCTGGAAGTTAAAACTGAAAAAAAGGAAATTAATGAAGCGATTGATTCTGGAGCGACGGCTTTGTTTGATGAAAAATATAGAGATATTGTTCGCGTTGTAAAAATCGGAAATTATAGTCAGGAATTATGTAGCGGGACGCATGTAAAAAATACGGCGCAAATAAATTGTTTTAAAATAATTAGTGAAAGTGGTGTTTCGGCAGGAATCAGAAGAATAGAAGCTGTGACAGGGCCAAAGGCAATTGATTTTTGTAATAAAAGGCAAAAAGAAATTTTGGAAGCGTGTGTTTTATTAAAAGCCGATAAAAATAATTTTTTGCATAAGCTTAAAAGTTTTATTGATAATGATAAAAAAAATAAAAATAAAATCGCTAGACTAGAGAATATTTTGTCGAGTGAGATGGCTAAAAAAATTTGTGATAAATGTGAGCTTATAAATAATATGAATTTTGTTTTTGATAGCTTTGATGATTTTGATTTAAAATTTTTGAGAGATGTCGCGGATAAAATAAAAAATAAGTTAAAAAAGTGTGTGGTTGTTTTAGTTAATAAAAATGAAAATAAAATTAATTTGATTTTTAGTAGGACAGATGATTTGGATTTAAATGCTAATGAGATAATAAAAAATTTGGCGTATAAATTTGGTGGAAATGGTGGCGGAAGAAAAAATTATGCGCAGCTCGGAGGAATAAATCTTAATGATTTGAATTTAGTTGTAAGCGAAATAAAAAATGTTTTGTTGGGATAAAAAAATAAAAAACGTGATTTTATAATCACGATTTTTTTTTGTAAATAAGATTTTTTATACATAGAGCTTGCGGAAATTTTAATAAATAGCTAATCAAAAAAGAGACTCAATATAAAAAAATGAAGTTAAATCTATAAAAAGAATATAATTTGAATTTAACTCGAATGGTATAATTGTGCTGATTTACGGAAAGATGGCAAAGATTTATCTATGACTTGTTTTGAAACGTAAAAAGAAAGTGGTATATAATTATCCAAACCGAATTTGATCCCAGGAACAAGTAAAATATTATGTTTTATGGCATTTTCACAAAAAGTTCTTGGATCAGAATTAAAAGTATCTAAAAATAAATAAAATACACCATCCGGATGTGGAAACCTAAAACCAATGTTTTGCAAAGTGTTGCATAACAGTTTACGATTTTTTTTGTAGACCGAAAAATCAGAAGTAGCTCCAATACACTCAGAAATAACCATTTGTATCAATGGTGAAACACAAATATAACCCATAATTCGAGCAGCTCCGCACTTTGCAGCCTAAATTTCGTTGTGGTAATCCATCGTGGGTAAAGTTGCAAAAAATCCTAAACGATTCCCAGGTAAAGACATGGATTTGCTAAATGAGTAGCAATAAATTGTGTTTTTATAAAATTGTGGGATAAACGGAACACTTTTGCCATACGAAAGTTCTCGATATGGTTCGTCAACAATGATATAAATCGGATGGCAATACTCTTTTTGCTTTCTCTCTAAAATTTGTACTAAATCGTAAATAATCTGCTCTGAAATAATATATCCCGAAGGATTATTTGGTGAATTTAAAATTACTACAGATACTTTTTCTGTTATTGACATGTCAAATTTATCTAAATCTATATTAAAATTGGCATCTTTTGGCTGGACAACTGTAAGTTTTGCTCCAACTGCTTCAACATATGTCTTGTATTCAGGAAAAAATGGTGCAAAAACAACAGCTTGATCTCCAGCCGATAGTAATGCCTTACATAAAATTGCAAGTGCTGAAGACGCACCGCTAGCGATATATATCCCACCGAAATTATAATTAACGCCAAAACTTTGAGTTAAATAATCAGCAATTTTTTTACGCACTGGTAATAATCTTGGCGCTAGAGCATAAGAATGCAATTCATTTTGTGCAAATTCTTGATTTAAACGATTAATACGCTTTTGAACATACAACAGTTGATCAACGTTTGTATTTCCAATTGTAAAATTAAACATATTTTCTTTTCCTATTTTAAGAGCAAGTTTTATTGCGTATTCGTTTATTGATCGAATAATAGATCCACTCTCCCCCCGTTCAATTCATTTTTTATCAATCACAAAATTCCCTCCAGATATTGTTTTAAAAATAGCATTGCTTTTTTATAACCATCAAAACCCAAACCTACAAAACTTTTTATACATACTGGTTTTATAAACGAATTTTTTCTAAAATCTTCGCGTTTCATGATATCAGAAATATGAACTTCAACCGTTGGCAAATTAATTGCCTTTAATGTATCCAAAATTGCGATACTTGTGTGTGTATATGCTGCAGGATTTATCAAAATTCCATCAAAAATACCGTAAGATTGCTGGATTTTATCAATTATTTTTCCCTCGTGATTAGACTGAAAACATTCAACATCAATATTTAATTCACTGGCACAATTATTAATAAATTTTATTAGCGCATCATAGTTTTGACTGCCATAAATTTTCGGTTCACGTAATCCAAGTAAATTAATATTCGGCCCGTTTATAACTAAAATTTTCATACGTTTCTCCCCAAAATATCTAAAATTTTACTAAGTGTTTGTTTAGGAGAACCATTATTATCAATTATAAAGTCAGCAAATTTATAATAAAACGACTCTCTCTCAGTTAGAATATCATTAGATAAATTTGACTCATTATTTTTGATTAAATTAAAATCGCGCCGAAGTAAAAAAATTATTCCATTTTGATGTAAAAATAAATAATTTTTATTATTTCCAAGACATCCCTCGCTTGTAGAAATAATTTGAGCCGATTTTTTCCCAAGCTGTTCCAAGACTAAACTTTCATTATCTTTAAAAAAAATTTCGCTATCCTCTGTGCCAATATTAAAACCATAATTTTTTGTTTTCTGTTTGGCTATTTGCTCCGAATCAATAATTTTACGTCCCGTTGCCATTTTTAAAAGTTTAGCAATAGTCGATTTTCCACATCCAGACATACCAATCAAAATTATATTCTGCATTGAAATCGCTAATCTTCTTGCTATTTTTTCTATAATCGCATTATCAATTTTATCCCCAACAAAAATCTCAGCGCTACGCTTTGCTTGTGCAACCAACATATCCAAACCACCAAAATTTTTTATCCTCAAAGATTCAGCTTGCAACATTAAACTTGTCCGCATCGGGTTATAAATTATATCCAGAACAGATTCCAAGCACGAAAATATATCAAGATTTATAGGCGAATTCCAATTATTAGGGAACATCCCGACTGGAGTAGCATTTACTATAATTTTAGCATTATTATGTCGGAAAATATTTTTATAATTATCTTCACCACTTCGAGAAATTACAACTACATTTGCCCCTGATTTTTCAAGTACTGCTTTAACACTGAGAGACGCTCCACCGCTTCCGAGTATCAACACTTTTTTACCAGCAACATCAATACCGTTTTTACAAAGCATATATTCAAATCCAAAATAATCAGTATTATCACCATATAAAATACCGTTTTCACGGCGAACAATTGTATTTACACTACCAATTTTTTTTGCTATTTCAGATAGTTCAGAACAATATTTAACAACCGATTTTTTATATGGAACAGTAACATTCAACCCAAAAAAATCACCATTCAGTAAAAATTTTTCTAAATCATCTGGAGCACACTCAAATAATTCATATGAATATCCGCACGATAACATTGAATGAATCTCAGGCGAATAACTATGCCCAAGTTTTTCGCCTAATAAACCACATTGTTTTATACAAATCACCTCATAAATGAAAACATTTTTGTTTTTTATCCAACCAGTTTATATATTATGAAAAATCTTTTTTCGATACACATCCACTTTATAAAATATTATAAGTACAATTTTTTTTCAGCATACCAAAACCTTACATATTTAATTTATATTTTTTCGCTCTATATACTTTTTTTTGCAGCAAGGAACGCATCATATATCGCAATTGCGGCGGCGGCTTCAACACATGGTACAGCTCTTGGCACAATACACGGATCATGTCGTCCACCGATTTTAATACGCACACTCTCCATTGTTTTTATATTAATACTTTCTTGCTCTCTTGCAATCGACGGAGTTGGTTTAATCGCTACACGAAAAACTAGTGGCATACCGTTAGTTATTCCACCTAAAACTCCGCCATAATGGTTTGTTTTCGTAGCAATTTTATTATCTTGCATTTTAAACTCATCATTGCTTTCGTTCCCAAACATTTGAGCAAGTTTAAATCCATCACCAAATTCAATGCCTTTAATCGCAGGGATCCCAAAAATAATTTGTGAAATACGATTTTCCATTCCACCAAAAATATGTTCGCCCAGCCCTCCAGGAATTCCATTCGCTATACATTCAATAATTCCACCGACTGAATCGCCACAAGCTCGAGCCTCAGAAATTTTTTTAAGCATAAGCTGTCCAATTTCATCATTAACCACCGGAAATTCCTTTTGTGCCGTAGAAATTTTTAGTGGCATCAAATCCTCAATCCCACCAATAGAAACAATGCGTGAAATTATACTGATTCCATGTTGTTCAAGGATTTGCAAACAAATCCCACCGGCAGTACATAATGCTGCTGTAAGACACCTGGAAAAATGACCGCCACCGGCAAAATTATACTTCTTACCATATTTTAAAAACACAGTATAACCTGCATGCCCTGGTCTGGGAATTTCTTTAAACATATCATAATCACTAGAGCGCGCATCATTATTATATATCATGGCCATTAACAGCGTTCCACACGTAATATTTTCTTTTAATCCGGATATAAACTCAGGAATATCAGATTCTTTTCGCTTTGTAGAATATATATTTTTTCCTGGTGCACGGCGATTTAAAAATTTGTGCAACTACCCAAGATCTATTTTCTCTCCTGATGGCAAACCATCCATGACTACTCCAATCGCTTTTGAATGTGATTGCCCAAAAATCGTTATTTTTAAATCCGTCCCATAACTATTCATATTCCCACCTCGCTCAAATTCAAAAAATCTTTCCAAAATTCAGGATAAGACTTTTCTACGCATTCCATATTTTTTATCGTTATGGATGCATCGCTCGCGTAAAAAGCTACTGCTGCTGCCATGGCAATTCTATGATCGCCACATGGATCAACTGTTCCACCTAAAAGTTCTTTCTTGCCATAAATTATCATACTATCAGTATAAGTTTGAACTTCTACGCCAAGTATACGAAGCATCATTGTTGTACTTTCTATACGATCAAATTCTTTTAATCGAAGTCGCTGAGCATTTATAATACGAGTCTCTCCTTCAGCAATTGCCGCAATAACACTAACCACTGGTATTAAATCCGGAATTTGAGATGTATCAACAATAATCCCATGTAAACTATTATATCTCGTAATGATCTTGCTATTACTTTCAATTATTTGTGCTCCAAATTGGCGCAAAACATCAGTAATTTCGCGATCGCCCTGTACTGAATCCAGCGAGACTCATTCAACTTCAATCCCCTGTTTTGACATCGCGCCAATACAAAGAAAAAACGCAGCACTTGAAAAATCTCCTTCGGTTTGGCAACACTCAGGCAAGCTATATTTTTGTGAACTAAAGATATAATACCCATTATCATTTTTTTCAAATTTTATCTTCGATTGCATAAGAACACTTTCTGTCATTTTTATATAACCTACTGATTCAATCCGGTTATAAATTTTAATTTCGCTATTTCCAACAAGTTTTGGTAAAACCATCAAAAGCCCTGAAATATATTGTGATGATATATCTCCAGGAAGCGAGTATATACCATTTTTTAGTTTTCCTTCGCACAAAAGATTTGTACCATCTCTATCAATAATCATTCCATGACTTAACAATTCCGAATCAAATGGACCAAGTGGGCGCTTAGACAATCTACCTTCCATTTTTAAAATTGCTTTTGCACCTAAAACTCCAACTATCGGAAGCAAAAATCTCAATGTTGAACCGCTTTCACCACAATTTAAAATACACACTTTATCAGGAATCTTATCAATTGGTTTGACATTAACTTCACCAAATATATCTATACTAATATTTACACCTAAAGCATTCAAACAATCTATAGTTGCGGAAATATCACGACTTAGTCCATTAAATTTTATCCTAACCGGACTTTTTCCGAGTGCTGCACAAATCAAAAGTCTATGAAGCTGTGATTTCGACGACGGCATTCTTACTTTACCTGTTCTTGGTCCGCTCTTTAAAATTATTTTCATGTTAAGCCTCCAGCATAAAGCCAGTCTTTTAAACTTTTGGCAGAAATTTTCCTGATTATACACTCCCCTATTTTGCACGGCACAATTAAATTTATTAACCCATTATTAACTTTTTTGTCTGAAAGAGCTGCTGCATATAAATCATCTGCCGAAAATTTAGTTTCAGTTGGCAAATCATAAGCTTTTAAAAGCAATAAAAGCCTATTTAAAACTTCTTGCTGACACATTCCCAACTTTACTGCTGCACGACTAACAATCGACATTCCAATCGCAACTGCTTTTCCATGCGAAATCCTAAAATCACTACATTTTTCAATTGCATGACCAAAAGTATGTCCAAAATTTAGCAACTGACGTTTTCCTATATCAAACTCATCAAGACACACGATATCACGTTTCATTGCCACACAAACCGCAATAACTTTTTCGAATTGCTCTTTAACCTGTACATTTTGCAAACTTGTGACAAAATCTGGATCTCCAATAAATCCATATTTTATAATTTCAGCACAACCGTCGCTATAAGTTTCAGGCGTAAGCGTCGAAAAAACATTGGGATCGCAAATAACCATTAATGGCTGATAAAAACTCCCAACAAGATTTTTGCCATGATTTAAATTTATTGCCGTTTTGCCACCAACAGAGCTATCTACTGCCGCAAGCAAAGTGGTCGGAATTTGTATATATCTTACACCACGTAAATATGTTGCAGCTACAAATCCGACAAGATCACCAGTAACTCCGCCGCCAAGAGCTATTAATATATCTCCTCGATTTATTTTATTTTGAGCCAAAAAACTGAGAATTTCTTCATATATCTTCAAACTTTTAGATCTTTCTCCCGCAAGAAAAGTCATCGAAAGAACCACAAAACCCGTTAACTTCAGAGAATCCATAAGCGTATTTCCATATAAAGAAAATACATTATCATCAGAAATAACCACAACCGTACAAGCTTTATTTACTAATTCAGCTATCAAATTTCCTGACCGCATAAGCAAATCTTTTTCTATGAAAACGTCGTATTCATGCGAAGCTTTTATGTTGATTTTTTGCATATATTATCAACCTCCTCCTTAGATTTATTTCCCATTTTAAGCAACATATCCAATTCTAATTCTCGTTTATCTTTAATTATATTTTTATGTCTTACAAGTTTTTCTATAAACAAATCCAATACACTTGTTAAATAATCACTGTTTTTAATAAAAAGTTCTGTCCACATTTTTGAATTTAAGTTTGCAACACGAGTCATGTCTTTGAAACTATTGCCACAAAAAAAACTTTCTTCATGCACATCTGAACACGTTATATGCGCGCTTGCAATCAGATGGGAAAGTTGTGAAGTTAAAGCAACGATTTTATCGTGTTGTTCAGGTGTCGTTATAATAAAAGAAGCAAATTCCGCTTGAGAAAGCAAATATTTAATTTTATCTAATAACAAAATATCACTTTGTTTTTGTGGAACAAGAACCATTGTTGCGTCTTTAAATATGTCTATATGCGAATAATTAAAATCTGAATTTTCTGTTCCTGCTATTGGATGCCAGCCAATAAAGCTAAAACAATATTTATCAGCTATCAAAAATACTTCTTCACAAATAATCCTCTTAATACCACAGCAATCTATTATAATAGTATTGGCAGAAAAAAATTTAGCATTTGCATGAACATACTCAATAGTTTGCTTTGGATATATCGCAATAATAATTAAATCATAAATCGAAAGTTTATCACGCGTTAACACTTCATCGATGATTCCGTTTGATTTTGCCAATGACAGAACATTATCGTCGATATCATATGCCAAAACAGTATGCCCGCTTTTATTAAAAATTTTTGCAAACGAACCACCAATTAAACCCAAGCCTACAATCCCAATTTTCATTATATTTCTTCCCTGATTTGTTAACTTCTTACATTATTTTTTTATTATCACATAACAACAGCACTTTACACGTACGAAACTTGTTGCATGCAAAAAAATTTTACATATCAAATCGCCTTATCAAATTCTTTAAATTTGATTAGCAACCGAAGAAATAAAACGTTTAGTTTTTTCCCAGCCTAAACATGGATCAGTAATTGACTTGCCATAAATACCACTTTCAATTTTTTGACAACCATCTTCAATATACGACTCAACCATAAAACCTTTAACCATTTTTTTTATATCACTACTATAATTCATCATTGTTAAAACTTCATTTACAATTCTTGGATGTTCTAGATATTGTTTTCCGCTGTTTGAATGGTTAGCGTCAACAATTACAGCTGGATATTTATAACCTTTATTGCAATAATTTTCATATAACAAAATTAAATCTTCATAGTGATAATTTGCATGATTTTTTCCATATTTATCCACGTATCCACGTAAAACTGCATGTGCCATATCATTAGCATTAGATTCAACCTCCAAACTACAATATAAAAATATATGTTGACTTTGTGCAGTTTCAATCGAATTCAGAATTACTGATAAACCGCTACTTGTAGGATTTTTCATTCCCACAAGAATACCAAGACCAGAAGCAACAAACCGATATTCCCGATTTTCTATCGAATACGCACAAGAGCAACATATGCAAGCAAATCAGATAGATATCTATAATTTTTTGGATAAAGCATTTTGTCCGCACAAAATAAACCTGACTTTTCAATCACTTGTTTATGGAGCATTCGCACTGCCTTTAATCCTTTTGATATATCAGAAACTCCCTGTAGATCAGGCTGATGTACTAAACCCTTATAACCTATTCCTATTGTTCGCAGTTTACATGTATATATATGTGGAATTATTATAACTTTATCTTTAACCTGTTCTTGAATGTGTGGAAGTTTTTGTACATAAAATCCAATACAGAATCTTTACGATCTGCCGAACAATGGTCTATAATCATTAGCAATTTTTCACTTTTTTCGCGAATCATATCCGCAATTTGCTTATCACGAATTTCTTTTTTCTGTATAAGTCCGGCACTAACAGGAATTTCATTTTTTAGTTCCTCTAATTTATATTAAAATTCGTATATATAATTAATTCTCCTTGAAGTATCTACCTAATTATTTTTATTTTTTTGCACTCGCTTTTCATCGAGTTTAGACATTTTTACGCCAAATATCAGACTTCAAAATCGAGTTAAAATATATAAATTCCAAGTTGAGTTTTAGCAAGTCTTGATGCAATTCTAAGCAAGTTTATATTATAATCCAAGAAAATTTTTAATACACAATAAAATACTCCAACTTTGTTTTCAAGCCAAAGTATTATCAACATTTTATCACCATTTGAATTTTTCTGACAACTTAAAGCCCAAAACTTAGTTTTGTTAAGACTATTATTTTGAATATTATCGCATAAAACAACAAGATTATATTTGTGAGAACAATCTACACTTGCGATACACACACAAAAATCCCGACGACCAATTTCATGTGCCGCCAGCGCTGTGCTTGCCACATTGATTATTTTTGCCATCTTCAAATTTTTCATAATAAAATCTCTACATTGAGCAATTGCTTACGGATACGAATAAATTATTTTTCGCTCATCGAGTGCATAATTTTTATTTGCTAACAGGGTTTGTTTTATTTCAATTACGATTTCCCAAATTACAAATATTTTGTCTGTGTTCATTAAACAATCAATTGTTTCAGCAACTCCGCCCTAAATTGAATTTTCAATAGGAACAACGGTTTGCTCAATTTCTTTTTATTCAAGTGCTAAAATTAGGCAGCGTTCACATAAAAAGCAAGTCAAAAATAAAAGCAAGGGAGATAGTAGAGATAAAAATAGAATCAAGATTATCATAATGAGTAAAAACTTTTCTAAAACGTTTTGATCTCAGAAAATATCGTTCGATAATATTGCGATGTTTATAAAGTTGTCGATTATAACGCCAAGGTAACTTACGATTTTTTTTTAAATGGAACAACGGTCTTAAACCCACGATCCTTAGCCAAAGCCAAAGTTTTATTATCTTCGTAAACTCCGTCCGTCAGAAGATAAGTATTATTTTTGAAATATATGGATTCAAACAATTTGCTTCCTTCGGGAGCATTGTTAGAATTGCCAGGAGACAAATGAAAAACCACTGGACACAACGATGTACAACATAGGTGTAACTTCGTTGTCAGACCTCCTTTCGAACGTCCAACGCTTTGTTCTTGATTATTTTTATTCTTGTTTGCATCTGGATTCACCTTTATGCTCGTGCTGTCAATTTGGATTTTATTCGGGTTGGGATTTTTTTTTAGATAGTGTCTACACAAAGAAGATAAAAAAGAGAAACAAACTATAAGATAAAGTATAAAAGTATAATGGAGAAAAATAAAAAATAGGAGCAAAATAAACATGAAAAAAAAAACGTATCGTAG